>JBEKHL010000051.1:0-19416 GCA_050012295.1 Gammaproteobacteria bacterium | reverse complement strand
ATGACAATAAAGACTTTAATTTATGTATGTTTTACCCTCCTTCGCTTCGAAGGAGGGTGGCAGCGTTAGCTGCCGGGTGGATGATAAAATGAACGAAAGTTACACTTTTAGTCGCACCCTGCATTGACAAGTGCTTGACAAATGTTAACGGTTTTTGTATTAATAAAATATTAAGCAAATAGTAATGGATTAAAAGCTTAATTTTAACGGGAATTTATGATTAACTGGTGATTTCTTTACATTATTATTTATAGTAAGGAGGTGTTTATGTTTTCTAAAAGTATAGCAAGTATAATTATAGGTAGCTGTTGTTTGTGTGCTGTAGTTAGTGCAAATTCAGTAACTGATGATCTAATTATTACAAATGAAGTTAAGTCATTATTAAATAAAGAAGCAGACATCCCAACTAAACAATTAAAGATATCAACTAAGGATGGAGTGGTATTGTTAGATGGAACGGTAGAAACCAGACTACAGGCCGACAGAATTGTAGAGGTCTCTAATTCCGTTGATAATGTTAAAGATGTAGACACTTATAAACTTAAAGTTGTTAGTTCACATCAATATTTATCGGACGCATTTATAACTGCTGCCGTGAAAGGAAAGCTAACATGGTTAATTCGCCATGGTAAGATCGGAAAACATTCTCATTTTCATGTAGAAACTACCAATGGGAATGTTCATATATTTGGTAAAATTGAAGATAATCAAGATGTTTCAATAATTACTAGGGAAGTTGGTCGTATTAAGGGTGTTAAACAGGTGCGTTGTAATATTGACAATTGAATAGATGAGTTGTTCTTAATAAATTTCCTATAATAATAAGCAATCATTTATTTAGCATGTTTATGGTAGTATTTATATTTAAGTGAGGAGAAAAATATGACTGCTTTCATGAGTAAACAAAATGATTTTTTAAATGCGATTCAAGCTTTAGTAGAACTTGAATATGATACTAGAGAAGCTTATGAAGAAGCTATTAAAAAGATAAGTAATGATGATTATAAAATAAAGCTAAATGAATTTTGCCAAGATCATGAGCATCATATAATGGAATTATCTAAGATTTTACAAAACCATAATGAACCAACTACTGCTAAACCTAGCATAGTTAAATATTTCATTACTAAAGGTAAAGTTGTGCTTGGAGAAGTGATTGGAGAAGTGATTGGAGAAGTGATTGGAGAAGTGATTGGAGATCAAACTATTTTAGCTGCTATGGCTAGTAATGAAATTGATACTAATATAGCGTATGAACGTATTAATGCTCGTCATGATCGATTGGATGATGCTAAAGAAATCCTTAAACAGGGATTAAAAGATGAAAAAAAGCATAAAAAATGGTTTGATGAAATAAATATTTGAACAGTATAAACTTTTGATTGATTCTTCCCATAAAACAGAAGAAAGAAGAAGCGGGTCAAACAGTATTTTTTTAGGTATTAATACCATACTAGCTTCGTTTTTGATCCGCCCTTCTCAATTGTCTGAACTCCAAGTAATAGATCTACCTCTTATAGTTTTACTTGTTTTAATAGGAATGTTCATTTCTTGGGATTGGTTAAAAGTTGCTGCTTCTTATAAACAATTAAATTCTATTAATTGTTCCTTTAAAGCCAATGTTATTTTAGTAAAAGAAAATGTTTTACCAAAAGTATTTATGTTGTTTTATTGCATTTATTTTTTTACGATTGTAATAATTATATTGCAACATTTTAAATTTTAATTGTTCTGACGGCCTTGAAATGCATACTCGTTAGCGCCAGTTCTGAAAGCGGTATGATATTATATACATAACGATCTTTGATTGAATCATTGAAAACACTATATATGCGCAGAGGTCGTTATGGTAAAAATTGGCACATGGATATCACTTGTTTATATGTAGAAGGTAGATGGTGTTATGAAGGGGTTTAAAGATCTTTGGTGTGCTATGATTTTTTGTGCTGTGTTTGAAGAAACAAGAGAGTTTTTTAGATTAAAAAATTGCACTTTAGCTGAACATGGAGGTGATTTTTTATCTAAAACTCAAGAATTTATCAGTATTTCTAAGATACAGCATGAAGCGATGTAATTTAGCAAGTATTTCAGGCAGGTTGGCTCATTTTTGACGTAACCAGAAATATTAATACCGTTTGTCATGGATTTCGCAAGCATCTCGGCAATATTGTTTTATGTGTTGGCGTGTTTAAAGATGGCGTTTCTTTATCTACGTCGATTTCTGATGAATGGCTTGCATGCATCGTTGATGAATTACTTTCTTGTATCAAATTAGTATATTGATGCAAAATACTTTGTCGGTGTATTAAACCATGATCACTACTGCTAGATGGTTGAGGAGTATTTTTAATAAAAATATTTTGTAAAACTGTGTTTATCTTAAATAAATTTATTGGTTTTAAAACATGACCATTTATTTTAACTGCATCAAAATTCCGTAAATCTTCATCTGAACCATTGCTGGTGCAGGCAATTATTGGTAAAATATTATTACTAAATTTAGCTCTTATACAACGCGTTGCTTCTAATCCATCCATAACTGGCATATTTATATCCATAAATATTATATCAAAAATTTTAATAGCAGAGCTATTAACTAGATCCACCGCTTCTTGCCCATTATTGGCTGTAACAACAGTGTGTTCTAATTTTACAAGGATGCTTTGTAAAAATGCTCGATTTGCTGCGCTATCATCAACAACTAGTATATGTAATTTTTTTCCTATAACACCTACATATCCTGAACCTGACAAAAAACGTGTTAACTGAACATCTGCTTCTTCTTTAGATAATTCTAATAATTCATTAGCTAGTATTTCTAGTTGTTCTACCGCATGAGTAATAGTAAATTTAGCCGATTCTAAGTTTAACTCAGTTGGTGCTGAATCAATTGATAATTTTTGCATTGCAAATAATATTTCTTGTAGTGGATTACGTAATTTGCTAGATATTTTTATATAAATTGATTTTGGTGATGGCGGCGGTACAGCCAAAGATGGTTTTGGCGTCACAGTTAATATTTCACTATTTTTGTTAATAATTATTTTATATACCAAATAAAATGCACCACAAAGAAATAACGTGGAAACAAAGCTTATAGCAAAACTCACATGCGAATTGAGACAACTACTATTATTTTGGTTGTCTTTGTTTTTTACAGCCTTTACTATAGCATATAATATTTCTTCATTTATTGCAGAATTTAAAATAGCAAAGATCACACTAACACTTCCTGCTTTTACAAACGACAAAATTTTTTTATTTATAGCCATGGTGTATTATGCTGTATATAAAATTATAATATTGTACATTTATTACTGTTTCTTCGAGTTATCCTTGTTTCTGCTCTCTCTAATTGTTCGTTGTCAACCACATTACTACTTGGAATTTGAGTGGCAAAACTTGGAGAATTTGTTACAAGTGGTCTAACATTATTGGCTGAAGATTGCGATCCAAAACTTGAAGATACTGTTAAAGGAAAAGAAGGTCTAATTAATTTTCTTTGTTCGTTTTGGTATATTGGGCTAAATGTTTTTTCTTTTTCTTTATCCTGTTGGGTACCCTGGATAGCATCTCTTCTTTCCAAACTTAGCGCGCAAATTGAAGATGGATGCGCAGCAATATCCACATTAGATGTATGGTGATCATCTTTTAATATAATTTGATCAAGAATTTTTTCAAATAGCTCTTTCGGGGTATATGGTTTTACTAAATAATCATCCATACCACTTTGTAATGCAGAATTTTTTTTAGATGAACTACTATAGCCTGATATTCCTATAATTGGAGTATGATAATCTTCTACTAATTCTTTTTCTCGGATTTGTCTAGTTACTTCTAAACCATTAATTATTGGTATTTCCAGATCCATACAAATCAAATCAAAGCGATTTTGCTGATAAAGCCCTAGTGCCTTTTCTCCATCTGATGCAACACAACAAATACAACCCACTTGATTTAACTGCTTACCCAAAATTGTTGCATTTATCTGATTATCTTCAACTATTAAAATTTTTTTCCCGCTTAAATTAGGAGATAGAACTTTGATTTTACTATTGTTTAATAAACTTTTAGTTTGTGTAGCTTCTAACAATTCTTGCTCATTTAAATAGCTACCTTTTATAGAAAAAGAAAATGCACTACCTTCCCCCATATGACTTTCTACTTGAATTGTTCCACCCATTAATTCTACTATTTTTTTACTTATTGCAAGCCCCAAACCTGAGCCACCATATTTTGCGCCAACACGACTGTCTGCTTGAACAAACCGTTCAAATACATTATTTATTTTGTGTAGAAAGATACCTATACCGGTATCTTTAACAGAAAAATTGATAATAACATTTTCCGTCAATAAATCTAAAGTAGGCTCGATTGCAGCAGTAAAGGTAATATAACCTTCATTAGTAAATTTAACAGCATTAGATACTAAATTAATAATAATTTGCGATAATTGATATGGATCTGCTTTGATCCATACAGGATCTTTAGGTATATCTAACATTAATGTTAATTTTTTTTGTTTAATTTGCGCAACTAAAATCTTAAGAGTATTTTTAATAGTTTCTGTTAGTTCAAATGAACTAATATTTAATTCTACTCTATCATTTTCTAATTTTGATAAGGTCAATACGTTATCTAGGATAGTTTTTTGTTGGTCTGTGCATATTTTAATCATCTCTATATAGTGTTCAGCTTCTTCAAATAATGGTTTAATTTCGTCTGCTAATTTATAGTATTTATTACTTGCTATACTAATACACTTCATAGATTCTACTAACATTGGTATTGTACCGTAAGTACCATTAAGTTGGCTACGAACTTCATGACAAATATTGTTAATAAATTCTTCTTGTTGTTTATTAATTTGCTCTGTAGTGTTTGTTATGGCAAGTTGTTTAGCTGCTTCGGCAATTTTTTCTTTTAAACATTGCTCATAATGACAGCGCTCTGTTAAATCTCGCATACCTACTAATGTATAAACTTTTTCGTTTATGGTTAACGGACTTATACTAATATTAATAGGAAATTCTTCGTTAGTGCTTTTAAAACCATAAAAATTAACTGTAATAGCTCCTGCAGTCATTGGTTTAACAAATGGTTTGGTGTTATAGTGTTCTCTATGTCGCGCATGCTGAAATCTAAAACGTTCTGGCATTAAATCTTCAACTACCCTGTTAAGTAATTGTGAATTAGTGTAGTTAAACAATTTTTCTGCTAAAGAATTTGCTGCAACAATTTTTCCTGTTTGATCAATTATTATCATAGGATCCGGTATGGCTTCCAACATGACCATAATACTAGGTTCAAATTGCACTGTACTTTCAACTTCTTCTTCTTTTTCATCAAATGCATCTAATGCATTAATAGAGCGGGAATTAAACATGAATATACTTATTCCTTAGTAATTTAATGTTTATATCGTATAATATTATCTTTATCTTTATGAAAAATTATGGATAGCAATACTGCGACATAGCAACATAATTATATTTGAGTTTAATAATATAAATTATAAAACTGATGGGGCTGCCGTCCCAAACCCCTTCCGACCACAAAATAAATTTTGGATCGGCCTTTCTAATACATTAATTGCTAAAAAGCTATTTAAACAGAATGTTGCAATAGAGATTATTATTGATGCTACTGGGCTTGCTTTTCAAGAGATTGAAAGGTTAAAATCAGAAGAAAAATAATTTAGCGCTGCAAAAAACAAGTGTATATAGCCCATTTGGACCTGGATTTTAAAGGAAAACATAATTAACAAATTAGATCATGAGAAAATGATTGCTCGTTTTGCCCAATGGTTAAAGCCCGGAGGAATACTTGAGTTTACAAGTGGTGATAGTGAATATGAGGGCACTAACAGTGACATGCTTAATCAAGAGCATCATCTTGTTTGGATAGCAAAAAAGAATGGGGTTTAGGAGACCAGTCAAAAGTGGGGGGATGTTGTACAACTTAATCATGCAACTTTAGCTGTAAAAGTTTTTTCTTAAGTGCCCTACGACCCGTTTGTTAGCATTGGGCCTTCTGGTGGCATACCAAAACTGTCGTCTCCTTTTCTATGGTGAATTTTTGGTGAAATAAATGACGACTTGCCTCAGAAAAAGTTACTTTTGCTATTATTGTAGCTTTCAAACACAATTCATTCGCCTTATCTCTTATATTATCACTAACTTTTTTAATATGAGCAATACGAGTTTCCGGTAAAGTAGCCTTTATGTCGACAACATTTTTTTGAGCAACTATACCTACTTGTAGCTCTAATGGCGTTGGAAATTCATTTTCTATTGCAGCAAAATTTTGTATTGTAAATTTATTAAAATATTGACAATAACCTACGGTATATAGAAACCAACCAATAAAATTACAAAATTCTTCTTTTTTATCTAACGCAAACTTAAATACCCCAAAATTTGCATCAATAAAAAATAAGTTTCTCTCTGTTATAGAAATTCCAACGGCATGACCACCTTCTCTTATTGAGTTTGGAGATATAGTTAATAATAACCCATACGATTTAGGTGTTTCATGGTCGTTATTGCCATTTTGTAATACAATTTTTAATTGATTAGCTATTTTTATACTTGCCTTTAACGGTGAACAGAAAGACAATTTTGTAGGCTTAATGATGTTATATAATTTTGGATCATCAAACATTTCGCCACAATAATTTGCAACATGGTGATATTTTTCTAGCTCATGTATATCTTTATCAAGAACTAGTAAATTTCCCTGAATTTTTATTTGGTTGGTTTTTAGTGACTGATATACCCCATAAAGAGCAATACCAGCACATAACCCTTGTCCAACAATAGGATTAGCACCCTGGTTTAATCTACCTACAAAATTAATCCCATATTGTTTTTTATACATCTCTACTTCAAATAATTGATTATTTAATAACTCTATATCTTCCATACACCTATTAAAACTAAATGATTTACATTTTATTCTTTCGGAAGTTTGCTGCTTATTATATTGCACAATTAAAGTATCAAGTGTTTTTTGGAAAAAATCATTATAACGAAGTTTAAGCCATATAAAATCAGGATCACTTGTTAACCGCTCCCTAACAACATCACTAATACGTAATTGACCGCTGCATGTGCACATTATTATGTATAATTTTTTTAAATTCTTCGCAGTAGCTAAATTGGGATCTTTAATAAATTCTTCAATTTTGCTTATAAAATCTTTTATTAGATTAACAGTATTTTTAAATTCAGTTAGGCTTCCACTAGCTTTTTCTATTGGATTATATGCGTTTTCTATATATTTATAACACTGAGTTAAAAAATGAACTTCATTTTGTAAATGACTTAAACAGCCATTAGTTTGACGACTATGTTTTATTTGTTTTAATATTTCCGACAAATTTTTTGACACACTAAAATTCCTATCTTTGTTTACAGCACAAAGATATTATTTTAACAACTAACACAGTACTGTCAAGTTTATAATTAGGTGTATATCACCCCTCGTCAGGATCTGAGCATAAAAATGGCAACACCAAACTAATGTTCTTTAAATAACTAGATTAGATGTCTAAAACCTCACCACTTTAAGGATAGCATGTAAAAACGGGCGGTTTCTTTTTAGTAGTGCAACAGAATTAACTATAAAACTATCGGCCTTCAATAGATTTTTAGCACACATCAATAAAATTATAAATTTTTTAAAAAAATCCAACCGCCCATTTTTACATGCTCTCTCCTTAAGTAATGCCGGAAGAATATAAAATTTTAAAAAATCCTGTTAAAGCTTATAGAAATTTTTACATTTTTAGTAAAAGTAAATTTGCATCATGGCGTAAAAGAAAAAAACCAAATTGGTATACAAAGGTAATTTATGATTGACCAAATATTATTTCAAAATCTTGAAATATAGTAATAGGATCAATAATATTATTGGATAATAACAATTTTTGCAACAGTGCCAACCATAATATAAATGAAGGTATGTCTTGTTGAAATTAGCAAAGCGTAGTGCTAACTTAAGCCATATCAAGTTATAGGAGTAAGGTATGCCTACCACGATACAGCCACAATCTGCTGCTGTTATAAAAAATCTTCGTGAGAATTTTAATAAATATATTAAATTTATAGCGGATAGAACCTATCTTTTACCTTTTCCAAGTAAAGCTAAAATAAATTATGGAGATGATGTTGCTAATAGAACATTTTCAAATTTATTATTCAAAACAGATTATGTTGTAACCTTACAATCGTTAAATGAAAGAAGTAGAATTATACATGGGCTTACGCATGCATGTAGAGTTGCTGTATATGTTGTTGTTTTACATAACTTTCAAAAAATTGTAATCCATAGTGCCGCAGAGAATTCTTTTCCTGTAAAAGCAATGCGTTTTTTTACTGAAAAATTTGGTATAGCTGAAGATACTATATTAATTTTAACTAAAATAGCTGCTTTTTTTCATGATTCGGCTAGAGAATCTGACGCAACAGAAGATTATTGGGATGCTCGTAGTGCTGAAAATTATTATGACTTTTTAGTTAATATAGGTGTTACGGAACAATTAGCAAGATTTTTTGCTAATTCAATAAAATATAAAGATGCTCAACAATTAAGCTGTAATATAATAGAAAAATATTATAGAGAACTTTTTGAAAATTTAAGCGAAGAAGAAGTTGCTTATTGTCATTATATTCGTAATTTAATTAATGCCGCCGATACTGTTGATGTTATGCGATGCGCTATTTATTAATATCTATAATTGCATAAATGCCCAGCATAATATATTTACCGAAGAACCATGTAAAATTATACTAAAAAAACCAGATTCTAGTGAATGTTATATTATACCAAATAGCGATATGGTGTTAAATAAATTTAAATCTATTCAAGGAGTCATGTTTCATACTGTTGTTGGGTTTGCTATAGATCCTTATGGGTTTATATTAGGCAATATACAAAAAAATCAACAATTAAGTCAGTTTTTACTTGAAGAAACATCTTTGGCGTCATCATCTTTGATGGCAGTTTCTTTAGTACCAACGTTGTCGTTGCAATCTTCATCGCAATCATCAGTATTATCGACAATTAACCCATTAGCAATAGATGATACAGCTGGATTGGCTACAGCAATTTATTTTGAAGGAAAATTAGATCGCGTATTAATTCCTATACAAAGAACAATTCGTGCTCGCAAAAGATTAATCGAACATGAAGCAATTTTTAAATGTAAACCACAAAATTTTAGCTATATACCAAAATGTAACAAAATGTTATTAGATAGAATTTTAAATCAAACAACAAAATTATCACCAATTTCAGAAATAAAACATCTATCAGATGCAGTATTTCTTAAATCAATTTTAGATGGGGCTTTATATGGTAGAGAAACTCTAACTAAACACAGAATAGCTTTTTCACCATCTAATTTATCACCAGAAGATGAAGTTAATGGTGATAGTAATGTAATTTGTTTTGGAATAGACAAATTAGATTCTACTGCTATGGGTGTTGGTGATCCTAGTATAGTTCCCAAAAAACAACGTGTAATTTTATTAAATGTAAAATGTGAAGAAACAACTAATCCATGTAGATTTGTTAAAGATCACGATCTTGGATGGAATAGACCAGATCCACTTAAAACTCCTTATGATGAATATGCTAGTAGCGGGTATAGAAAACTTGTTACTTGCGGTAGATTAAAATTTTCTTTATTTAGAAACAATTCTATATTTCTTGTGCATTATAAAAATATCAATATTACTATGGGTGGATATTTAGCGTTAATGCAATTAAACAAAAAAGCAAATCAAAGCGAACTGGGTTGGCTAGCTAAAAACGTCAGTATACCTAAATTCAATAGTCCTCACCATAACCATAGATTATTTTATGGAAATAATATTAAACAATTTTTTATTATGCAATTTTTTAGATATATTGATCAATTTGACAAAATTAGTTCGATGCCAAACCAACCAATCAATACAACTAATTATGCTGATTTATATAAAGAAGTTATGCTCAATCTTAATGGCGATCAAGAAATTACTACTGAAGAATTTTTTAGAATTGCCTCAGAATTTAAAAATGTTTTATATCAAGAATTAGACAGAGTAACTAATGAACAATTATCTGAGTTTTTAGAAACTATATTTAAAGTTATGTCTGAAGGAGCAGAATATAATTTTTATGGTTCTTATAAAATTCCAATAGAAAATTTAAAAAGTATTTTTGCTCAAAAATTAAATTATTGGGATGATTTACAATCTTTATTACAAGAAAGAATAAACTTACAACGTGCGAAAAAAAAGATAACTGATTATGAATTATGTTTAGGTGCTATTAAAACTAACGATTTTAAACAACTTCAAAAACTTAGAAGTAGGATCCCTGCTATCTATTTTAATGGATATTGCACAACTGTTATTGAAAAAAAATTAAGCCATTGCCGTATACCTGGATATCAAACAAATAAAGCAGCCGAAGAAGTATGTATTATATTACAACAAGCCTATAAAAGCACATATAGAGATTGGTATGTTATTATTAATATAGAGGATATTAAATCAGCTGTTAAATATAATAACGTACTAGCATTAAAGAGCTTTATGGAAATGATTCCTGAATTATTTAATTCATACAGATTTTTAAGATATTTATTATGTTCGGTTAAAGGCAATTCTGACACTACTGCTTTGTTAGAAGCATCGTTACGAAAAGCTATGCATGGTAACGATTTAAATCGTCTTGGTTATATAACAGATCGCTTTAGTAAAGCTCTTAGTACAGAAGTTGAATTTAGCCGTAAAGATCCAAAGCTATTATTTAGCACTGCTGTTACTACAAAGCAATCTTGTAATAGTGCTGGCGTTGGTTCTACTGTTACATCATCATTACGTCATAATACTAAAAAACATCACGGTAAAAACATCCATAAAAAACGATATTAAATTACAGGCTAGACAAAAACCAAAAGAAAACTAACTGACACAGGTTAACAAAAAAATCATACCATTAGTTGGAATATTATTTTGTAGTCTAATTATTTCTGGCAAGCATTCTATAATTTTAAAATTAAATTTTTCAGCTAATTGTTCTATATAGTTTTTATTGTGAGCATATCTGCCAGTTTGTTGTAATTCAAATTGAGAGTTTTCTGTTAACTCTATATTGAATAAAAATTTATTTTTTATATTTTTTAGCATGATTTTTATGTTTAAAAACAAATTTTCTAGTTCGCCAATGTAGGGTATAACGTCGGCTGCTATAATTAAATCAAAATAATTATCCTGAAAAACATTAGATTTTTGTATATTAGCTTGAATTAATAAATCGTAAGCCTCTAAACTTCGTGCTTGATGTAACATATTTTTAGAAAGATCTATGCCAATTAAATTAACAGTTGCATCACGAAAATATATGCCACACAACCCGGTACCACAACCTAAATCTAAAGTATTTTGTACAGTAGAGGTTTGATAATTTTTAGTATATAAACTTCTAAATTGTTCTGGTAATTTATATTGTAATGTTTCTCTTAAATGCTTGTTATAATACCCTGCATATTGATCAAATAAATCAGCAATATATTCTGGTGGTGGTTGTGTAGTAGTTTGTTTAGATAGCGCAGCCAACATATGTTTAGCAGTTTGATTGTTTTTATTAAGTTCTAAAGCAATTTTAAAATGATGTTTAGCTTGTTTATAGTCATTAGAACGCAAATATAATATTGCTAAATTATGTTGTAGCGATTCTTTATTTGGGTTTAAATTAATTGCTTGTTGTAAAAGTTCGGTAGCTTTAGGTATGTTTCCTGTTTTTAGATAACAGTTTGATAAATGTTCGATAAATTCTACATTAGATTGGGTTTCTTTATTAACAAGGTAGGCTTTTTCTAAATATGGTAAAGCCTCAGCAAAATTTTCGGAATCTACTAATACCATTCCTAAATTTTGGATAGCATTTATATTGTCTGGTTGTAACTCAATAGAGAATTTATAATGACTAATAGCATCTGGTATAAAATTTTTTTTAACATAGCAATTAGCTAAATTATAATGAGCTTGCCAGTTGTTTGGGTTCAAATGCAAAGTTCTTTGGTAATTATATATTGCCTCTTCAATTCGATTAATACGATAATATAAACAAGCTAAATTATTATATAAATCTGGATCGTGTGGATTAATACGTAATTCTTGGTTAAAATTAGTTATTGCTAGGTCAATATTGTTTAAATTAGTATTTTTTTGCATAATTAAATTATGAACGATATCTTACAAGCTTGTCTACTTGGTTTAGTCCAAGGATTTACTGAATTTTTACCAGTGTCTAGTTCTGCGCATTTAATTTTATTACCTAAGTTAATGGGATGGCAAGATTTTGGCTTGCCTTTCGATATAGCTATTCATATTGGTAGTTTATTTGCAATAGTTGGGTATTTTTTTAAAGATCGGGTATTTAAGTTAAATTATAGAAATTTATTATTGGTTATTATTGCAACTATTCCGGTTGGGTTAAGTGGATTATTATTTAAAAAAATTATTGCACATAATGCTCGTTCTATAACTTTAATTTCGGTAACTACAATAGTATTTGGTATTTTATTAGGAATTAGTTATTGGTGGAATAAATATAAAAACAAAAATTTTAGTATCGAGCATTTATCAATAAAAACTGCGATTTTAATTGGCTGTGCTCAAGCAATTGCTATTATTCCTGGAGTTTCAAGGTCGGGAATTACTTTAACGGCTGGATTGTTTTTGGGTTTTACGAGCACATTTGCTGCTAGATTTTCGTTTTTGTTAGCAATACCAGTAATTTTTTTAGCTGGTGGTTTACAGCTACTAGAGTTAATAATGGATCATAGTAGTATTAATATGCAGTTTATTCCAATATTAATTAGCGGGTTTTTAAGCTCGATGATTAGTAGTTTGGTGTTTGTATGGTTATTTTTAAAGTTCATTAAGCAAATTGGTATGTGGCCATTTGTAATTTATAGAACATTGCTTGGCAGTTTATTGTGGGCAAGTTCTTCTTGGTGAAAAACCTTTAAGCCGATAGCAAACAACAGCATGGCGGTAAAAAAGTGCCAAGAAATAATTTCACGGAAAAATATAAATGCAAACAACGAGGCAAACATTGGGGTAACGAGTCCTGCAAACGACAAAAAGGTTGCGCTAAACCGTTTTAATAATGCTCCATATAAATTGTAGCAAATTATATTAGAGATTATACAAATTATTATGGTATTTATTAAAAATGATCCTAAATTATTAACAGGTATTGGAGCCCAATGTTCGCCAGTAAAGAAAGAATGTCCTAACGCTAATATTCCACCAAACAGCATACTTATTCCATTAGCAAAAACCGGAGAATAGTTATGATCTTTTAAAACTTTTTTTAGAACGATCCAACCGTATACATTACATAAAACCCCAAATAGCATAGCTATTTCGGCAAAAGAAAATATTAATATTTTGCCAGATCTAAATTCGTCTTGAGTGTGCAAAAATAAAATAGGTAATATACCGATAAAACCAATAGCTAAACCAAGCCATTTTTTAGGAGACAAGGTTTCTTTTAGTACCATAAAAGCAATTAATGCTGCTATAAATGGCGATATGCTATAGATTAAACAAGTTTTAGCGGATCCCATATATTTGATCCCCCAAATTTCGCAAATATTAGTAATATATATATTTAATAAAGTTAATAATATTAAATGCTTTATGTGAGTTAATTTAATTTTAGTAGTTTGGTTGGTAAATATTGCATAGCTAAGTAATAATATGCCGGCTAAACTCATTCTAAATCCTACGGAAAAAAATGGAGCAGAAAAGTTTAAAACTTCTTTTTGTAATGCAAAAGTGCTAGCAAATAAAGCATATAATAAAATAACTAAATACATGGTATTCCTTAAGAAATATAATTTAAAATTTCTGTTACAGAGATAATTTTTAATTCAGTATTAATCCTAGATTTATACTCTACTTGATTAGTTATTAATAATTTTTCGTTAATAACTATTCTATGTGGAATGCCTATTAATTCATGGTCTTTAAACATTACTCCAGGTCTTTCGTCACGGTCGTCTAATAATATTTCGTTAGTTAAAGTAGTATTGGTTTGTAGTTGATTATATAAATTTATACTAAATTCTCTAATTTTTTCTGATTGATGAAAGCCAATAGGAACAATAACAACTTTAAAAGGAGCAATAACATCTGGCCAAATTATGCCGTTTTCATCATGTTTTTGTTCAATACAAGCAGCGACTAATCTAGATACTCCAATACCATAACAGCCCATTAGCAGGACTTGCTCTGTACCATGCTGATCTAAAACTTTAGCCCCCATAACTTTGCTATACCGATCTCCAAGTTGAAAAATATGGCCAACTTCGATGCCCCTGGCAGTTTTTAAAGTAGAGTCGTGTTCTAGTGGAGTGCCTTTTAAGTTAGATACTTCTACATTAGCTGCATAATCGCTATTTTCGCTATAGACTATTTGGTCTTCGCCAGATTGAGCGATTACTTGGAATTCGTGAGAGGCATTGCCACCCATATCGCCATTATCCGCAATTACCGCTCTAAATTTTAATTGAAGTTTATTTAGAATGTTAGTGTATGCTGAAAACATTTGATTGTAGGTATTATTTAAACATTCTGCACTTAAGTGAAAAGAATAAGCATCTTTCATTAAAAATTCTCTAGCTCGCATTACGCCAAATCTAGGACGAATTTCGTCTCTGAATTTAGTTTGAATTTGATATAAGCAAACAGGTAACTGTTTGTAGCTAGTTATGGAGTTACGTATTAAATCAGTAACTACTTCTTCGTGAGTTGGCCCAAAACAAAAATGGCGTTTATGACGATCTTGCATTTTTAGTAACATATCGCCATATTTTTGCCATCTATCAGTTTCTTCCCATAAATTAGCTGGCTGAACAATGGGCATTAATATTTCTTGAGCGTTAATTTTTTGCATTTCTGTACGAATAATAGTTTCAATTTTTTTTAGGATTTTTAGTCCAAGTGGTAACCAGGTATATAAACCAGAAGCTAATTTACGCATTAATCCGGCTCTAAACATTAATTTATGACTGATTAATTCAGCATCGTTAGGTGCTTGTCTAAGTGTTGGAAAAAATAAGTTTGAGGTTTTCATGAGTTTATAATTTATTTTATTTATTAATATTAAGGTTAATTTTAATTATATTATTTTCTATTTTTACTGGGAAAATTTTTAAATTATCGCAGGTGTTTTCTGGTTGTACTTTAACTTCTCCGGTTGCTAAAGAAAAAACCGCTCCATGAAATGGACAAGTAATATTAAGATCTGTAACTGGCCCATCGGCTAAAGGTAAGTTTTGATGCGGACAACGATTTTCTATAGCAAAAAATTGATTATTAATATTAAAAATAGCAACTTCTAGATCTGTGTCTGGAATTTGAGTAATTTTATATTCCCCGTCAAGAATAGAGGTTGTAGATGCAATTTCTAGCCAAGCCATATTTATATAAATACCTTACTTCTTTAGTGCTGCCTCTAGCGTATGCCAAGCGAGCGTAGCACATTTTACTCTAGATGGATAATTTTTTACACTAATTAATGCTATTAATTTATCTGGTAATAGGTTTGAATTATTGTTATTAGGACTAACTATAATGTTAGTAAAATCAGTAACTAACTGGGTGGCTTGAGTTTTAGTTTTGCCTATTAAAGATTCGGTCATAATAGATGCTGATGCGGTAGAGATAGCGCAACCTTGACCCTGAAAAGTTGCTTGAGTAATTAGATCGTCTTTAATATCTAAGAATAAAATTACTTGATCTCCACATAACGGATTAAACCCTTCTTCTTGTACGGTAGCATTGACCAAAGATGAAAAATTTCTTGGGCAAGTACCATGATCTATAATTAATTCTTGATATAAATCGTTAAGATCCATATTTTTGGGTTCCTGCCTAATAAAAATGCTATAAAATTATATCTTAGTAACGGTTAAAATTGAATGGTTATAAAATTTTTGATATTGGTTATATAGTCATATATAATTAACTATAGTTATATTAGATATGGTTGTGTTTTTAGGAGGGTGGTTATGCAAGTTTCTGCAGCAGATTTTAAGGCTAATTGTTTAAAATACATGGAAATTGTAGCTAAAGAGCATGAAGAAATTATTATCACTAAACGTGGAAAGCATTTAGTTAAATTAGTGCCTCTAATTGACGAACCAAATATCGATATATTTGGTTCATTAAAAGGAACAGTAAAATTTAATGCAAATATTATAGAAGATCCTTTGGACGATATAGAGTGGGAAGCACAAAAATGATTTCTATAATTATTGATACGCATATATTTTTGTGGCTAATGGAAGGAAGTAAAGAATTACATTCTTCGGAGATAAAGTTAATAAATAAAGTAATAAATAATGGGCAAATACTTGTTTCTGCAATATCAATTTGGGAAATTGCAATGTTACAAAAATTAAAAAAAATTTCCTTATCTATACCTATAAAAGATTGGATAAGTAAAAGTGTTAGTCAAAAAGGAATTAAAATAGCTGAAATAGATATTGCTACATTAATAGAAAGTGTTCATTTACCTGGTAATTTTCATAAAGATCCAGCTGATCGTATAATTGTAGCAACATCTCGTACTAAAAAAGTACCATTGTTGACTCATGATGGAAGGATAATAAATTATGGAGAAGAAGGGCATTTACAATTAGCTACGGTGGCGTAAAACATATTTTAACAAAAAATTCAAGTGTGATTGGTATATTATTTTTTAAATATTTTTTTTGCTATTAATAAAGCATTGTATAGTTTATCAATTTCTTCATAAGTATTATAGATACTAAACGATGCCCTGCTAAGAGCAGGAATATTATAAAAATCCATAATTGGTAAGGTGCATAAATGTCCAACTCTAATAGCTATACCAAAAGTATTTAAAATAGTACCAATATCGTGCGGATGAATTTGATCTAAAGTAAAAGATAAGATACTAGTTTTATTGGTAGCATTGCCAATAATAGTTAATCCAGGAATAGTCTGTAATTTTTGAGTAGCATAAACTAAGAGCTGTTGTTCATGTTGTTGTAAAGCAACCCAATCTAATTGATTAATATAATCGATAGCAGCTCCTAAACCGATGACTTCAGCGATAGGTTGAGTACCAGCCTCGAATTTATACGGTAATTGATTATAAATAGTCTCTGCAAAACTTACTTTTAAAATCATTTGCCCACCGCCCTGGTAAGGCTGCATTTGGTTTAGATATTGTTCTTTACCGTACAATACGCCAATTCCAGTAGGGCCAAATATTTTATGTCCTGAAAACACATAAAAATCGCAGTTTAAATCTGTAACATTAATTGGTAGGTGGGCGATTGCTTGAGCACCATCTAATAATACTGGGATATTATGTTTATGAGCAATTTGAATAATTTGTTTTACTGGATTTATAGTACCTAGAGTATTAGATACATGCACTATACTAACTAATTTTGTTTTGGAGGTTACTAATTTATTAAAGCTAATTAGATCTAATTCGCCATTATTTAATATAGGAATAATTTTTAATTGAATGTTTTTTCGATCCTGTAATAATTGCCATGGTACAATATTGGAATGGTGTTCCATGGTAGATAGTATTATTTCATCACCTGGCTGTAAAAATGTTTCGCCAAAGCTCGTTGCAATTAAATTAATAGCCTCGGTAGTACTTTTAGTAAAAATACATTCTTTAATAGAGTTAGCATTAATAAATGCTCTAACTTTTTCTCTGGCAGCTTCGAAGGCAGAAGTTGCTAAGTCGCTTAAATAATGGGTGCCTCGGTTAATATTGGCATTATAGTTGGTATAATAATTAGTTATGGCGTTTATTACAGATAATGGTTTTTGTGAGGTTGCAGCATTATCTAAATAAACCAATGGCTGATTATTTACTATAGTTTTTAAAATGGGAAAATCCTTGCGGATTTTATTGATTAATTTGTGCATATTGTTTTTTCTGTTCATAAATTGTACCTAAATAAAATAGTAGCAAAAATAGCGATATCAAATAAAATTTAAATTCAGTTATTATTACATCTGGTAACATACACGAAATAACTTGGACATTCGCTTTAGGTATTCTAAAATTAAATGGCTGTAAACTCGCTTCGCTCAAACAAACAGCCATTTAATTTATAGAACACCTAAAACTCATTAATGTCCAAGTTATTTCGTGTATGTTCATTTACCGACAGAAATTTTAACAAAAGTAGATTTAACTTCATTAGAATTATATCCAGATTCTTTTGTGGAACAAGAACTACAAGAAAAAATTGCTGATTTAGTTTATAAAGTAAAAATTCAAGGAGAATATGGTTACATAACTTTATTGATGGAACACCAATTTTTATACGATCCTTTAATGGCTTTTAGATTATTAAAATATAGAGTATTACTTATGGAGCAACATCTAAAACAACAACTGGTTCAAAAACATATTAGAGATAAGAAATTTTTGCTAAATTTAACTGAAATTATAATTAACACATTAAATTTTAATTCGCACAACCAGTATCTGATTATAGATTATATTGAAAATACTCTATATTATATAATGAAGATAGCTAATATAGATGATATTGATTTATTTAATAGAACATTAGAAAATATTTCTATAATCAAGGAGCATAAAATTATGACAACTGTAGCTCAACAATTAGAACAACGTGGTATATAATAAAGGGTCGTGAACAAGTCGCTTATAAATTACTTAAAGCAGGACTTAGTCAAGATCTTATTATGCAAACTACTGATTTAACTAGAGAAGAATTAGAAAAATTATATAAAAATAGCAATATCAAATAAAACTCATATGCATGCAGTATATATTCCTAGATAATCAATAATCTCAGGATATTTAATTGTTTTTATAACTGGTTCGATAAACGCTTGTAATAACATTTCCTTAGCATTTTCTAGATCTATACCACGAGTTTGCATATAAAATAATGTATTTTGATCTAAATTACCAATGCTAGCTCCATGGGTACATACTAAATCATTATTATAAATATCTAATTCTGGGCAACTATTTATAATAGCTTGTTCCGATAAAAGTAAGCCTTTGCTTTGTAAATCAGCATAAGTTTTTTTTGCAGATTTGTGGACGATAACTCTTCCAATTAAATTGGCAGTAGCAGCATCTGTAGCGATGGAACGGGCAATAGTATAACTAGAGCCAGCCACGGTTAAGTGGTTAACTATGAAATTAATATCGTGTATAGCAGATTGTTTGGTGTTTTGTAAAATATTTAAATAAGCCATAGCATTTTTTTCGGTAAGATTAATTTCTAACTTTAGTTTATTATTATTTAATCCGACTGTTAATATTTTAGCTATAAATTTGCTATTAATAGCTTGCTGAACCTGTATT
>JBEKHL010000050.1:0-10749 GCA_050012295.1 Gammaproteobacteria bacterium | reverse complement strand
TCTATTTTTAATGTACTACTTAAATATGTATTTTACAAAGTTTGTAATACTCATACAATATGAGAAAGCAAATCAAATAAAAAATATTTTTACTTTAAAAGTATACGACCACAATGAGGTAAACACTATTTTAGGCTTTAGGTTTTGCCGTTAAAATCAAAAAGGGGGAATAGATGTTTTCGTCTTTCCATAAGAACGGATCATTTACGTTGCCTAAAGGATAATAAATATCAAGCAAAATTAGACCTGATTTTTCAAAGAAATATCTGTAGTCAACCTCTGTCCAATAATAATCTGTAAATTCAATATTGACTTCTGGCACAAAAATTTTAGCTTTATCCCCACTTTTAAGGTTTTGATTCTCTCTATACTTATTATTAAAACAAAACCAATTTTTCAAGTACATATGTTGGCTTCCAGTTACTGCAATAAATATACCTTCTTTTTTCATTCTCTTTCTAGCTTCTGTTAAATATCTAAGGATGTCATCTTCAGTGCCCAGTTCAAGTAAAACAAAACCAGAAAAAATAAAATCATATACTTTATGGTTATTTAAAAATAGAGTATCGTTAATTTGATAAAATGAAGCTAACGGACAATAAAGTCTAGCATGTTTTAGCATTTCTTCACTTGTATCCACCCCTGTGACTATAAATTTTTGATTTATAAGAAATTGAGTCGAAATCCCAGTTCCACAACCATAATCTAGAACATCCTTACCTAAAACATACTTTTTTATTAAATAATGAATATCGCGATATGCTAAATAACGATATGAAGAATCAAAAGTCTTGCAATATTCTTGGGCAGCCACTTTAGATCTTTTTTTGTCAGAGCGGTAAGTTGTAATAGGAATAAAATTTTTAAAATTCATTTTGCACCTCTAAAAAATTTATTAAATTTTCCTACAAGTTAAGCTCGCCTATGGCTCGCATCTTTTCCATTAGGAGGGTGAATGTGTTTTAAAACAAATTTTTTTGGTGTGGACACTGTTATTCTTATCATTAACAATGCCCACGCTAAAAAAATTGAAAACGTTAAAAATTAAACCATGACAGCTAACGACATTTTTAGTAAAAACCACTAATTTTTTCAGGGCGATCGTTTTACCTCCAGCTTTTTTTAAGAGATAAAGAAACTCTCTGGCCATCAACATCCAAGTGCTTTGTTGCTGTTAATAAAACAACATCTATAATATTTTTACTTACTGCAACAACATGTTCTAAATCTGTTAGGTATTCTAAAATTTTCGATTTACCGTACCTAATATTTAGATCATCATGTTTATCTGGTGATGTCAAATTTTTAATTTTATGGTTTTTAAGACAACACAATTAATATATAGATTGAACGTTCTTGATTAAATTCTTAGAAAAGTTCTTTTTATTTTGTTCTTTCTTGGATAATCAACTGACCTCTCCTGCCTAAAAACTGTTGGAAGGCTTTAGTTTTTGAGCAAATTTTTCTAGTGTATTTGTTATATCTGGTATAATTTATTTCATAATTTTGGATAATTAGATAAGAAATTATAGGTAACATAACATGAAAAATTTATTTATTGTAATAGTACGTTACATCGTTGATAATTCAGAAATTGATGCTCATTTAGAAGATCATATTAAATTTCTTGATATTAACTATAAAAATGGAACTTTTATTGCTTCTGGACCTCAAGTTCCCCAAACAGGTGGTCTTATAATAGCTAAAAGTGATAGCAGATTATCATTAGAAATGATATTAAATCACGATCCGTTTGCTGCTCGCCACCTTGGAGAATATCAAATTTATGAATTTACCCCAATGTTTCATACGCCTGAATTTAAATTAATACTAGATAATTTAACTAACGTAAATTTATAATTACCAAATTTATTCTTGGTGTAAATATAAACTATCTATTTTAGCAGCGCAAATAAAGTCATTCTCAGATAAACCTTCAATAGCATGAGTCCAATATTCCACAATGCATTTATTATAATCTATTTCTAAATGAGGGTGATGTTCTTCCTGATGAGAGAGCCACGCAATTGCATTAACAAAGGCTATTGTGTGGTAAAAATTTTTAAATTGAAAACACCTATAAATCTTAATGCCGTTTTGACTAACTTGCCATATTGGAATTTCTTGTAACATGACATTAGCTTGTTCTGCTGTTAAAGACGAAATTCCACCATTACATGGAACACAATGTTTTTTAGTTAATTCTAACATGTTTTTACCTCCTCCAACATCAATCGGTTTGTTTATCATGTTAGTAATAAACAAATATACAGCAAACCTTAAGTCTACTAGTTCGGCATCAAATTAAACGTGTGCAACTAATAGTATACTAAAATAAATCCAATTAACCGCATGCCAAAATAGAAGGCTTAAAATTACCTATCATCTGGAATTTAAAATAAATCTTAAAACAATTTAATGGGCTCCCACAACATAATACGAGATTTATAGGATCTAAATCCCGGTGAGTTTTCGATATATACTTCCCCTATGTCTGTAAAGCCATTTTTTAAGAAAAGTCGATAAGATAATTCATTTACAAATGGTTTCGGCCAATAGATCACGTCAGCATATAACCAGTTGTTATATTGTTTTTGACAAGCATTTAATATAAGCTTACCAATCCCTTTTCTTCTATGTTGAGGATGAACAGCAAGTTCACAAATATAAGTTGAATTAGAAACAATATTTTTCCACTCATGTTCTAAGATTGAAAAAGTATACTCTAAATATTGGTTTTTCATTTTCTAAAAAAAATAGAATCAGGATAAGTGGCGGCTACACTACAAACAAAACTCACCTCTCTCTAAACGCACCATAGAAAGTCCTGTTAATTGGCTTCAAGAAGTACGTTAGCAACGATCGATGATCTGTCTGAATATCTGCGACTACCGTCATACCTGGCGTTACTAAATTAGCAGTTGGATCGTCCCCTAAATAATTTCTATCTATAGTTAATACTGCTTTATAATATGGTTCCGCATTAGAACCATACCTAGGATCATCAAAGGTAGTAGCTGAAATATACTTAACCTTACCGCTTAATTGTCCATATGTTGAAAAATCATAAGAACTTACCTTTACTTTAACCGGATCACCTAAACTTATATGCCCAATATCTTTTGCAGAAATTTTTGCTTCTACTACTAAATGTTTGGTAATAGGAACTATATCAAACATTACTACTCCGGGAGCTATTACTTTACCTGCTCTAACATCGTAACCTTTTACTATACCGTATATAGGTGATTCCACCCGTAACCGATTAACTCTATCTTGAGCTTTATCAATTTGTTTAGTTACTTCTAATAAATCTGAAATTTGTTTATTTAATTCTTCTAACGCCAATCGACTAGTATTCATATCATTAGTACGTTTTTGATTATTTAATTCTATTATAGAAGACTCCACATTAGCTCTTTCTCTTACAGCTGCTAAATAATTACCAAAAATTTCTTGTTCACGATCTTGACTAGTTATAACATTTATTTTGGAAGCATATTGCTCTTTATTTAAATCTTTATAAATTTCTGTTTGCGAAGATAATAAATCGGTACGTTCAGATAAATTAGAAATTTGCTTATTTAAATTAACAATATGTATTTCTTTATTTTTTATCAATTTTTCAACCGATTCTTGATCATTTTTTCGTTGTTGGGTTTGATGTTGAAATAATAACAAAGTATTATCAATTAAAAAATCTAATGATTTTCTATTGCTATTACGATAATTAATAATTTTTTCTAATTCCTCTCTACTAACATGTTTATTAGATAAAAACCCATTTAATCTAGCAATGTTAAACCTAAATGCCGTTTCTAAATTATATAGTCTGTATAAATCAGAAACCGCCGGTTCTGGTGAAAACTCAAACAATGCCTGACCTCTTTGAACAACATCACCATCTTTTACAAAAGATTTATAAACTACTCCACCTTCCAAATGTTGAACAGGATAAACATTGCCAGCCGGAATTATAACCCCAGGAGCCCTAGCTATTTCTTCTACATTTACAAAATACATCCATAAAGTTAATAACGTAAAAAATATAAAAATAAAAACTATGCTCATATTGATTAAATTAGAAGCACCCAAATCTTCTAACTTCTCTGACAAAGATAAATTGTCAATCAATCGCATTTTGTCAATCTTGTTGTTATTGATCATTTTTTTACCCCATATTCTTCTAATATTCCAGATAATACTTGTGAAGGATGCCCAGCAGCCGCTACTTGCCCTGCTTTTAAATAAATAATTTGATCTGCCACTTCCAAATATGATAATTTAGAAGTTGTTAGTAAAATAATACGGTTCTTCTTTAACTGTTGTATAGAATCTATAAATTTCTGTTCTTCAACACGATTTGCTGAAATATATGGATTATCAAAAATAAAAACATTAGAATCTTTTAAATATACTCTAGCTAAAATTAATTTTTGTATAAAACTAGACGATAACCTAAGTATACTCTGATCACCTAAAGGAGTATCATAATTGTTTTTAAGCTGCATAATATCTTCATGCACTCCCGCAAGAGTGGCGGCTTGTTTAATTTCTGTCTGAGTAGCTAAAGGATTTGCTAATAATAAATTTTGTTTAATAGTACCAAAAAACAAATTACTGGTCTGCGGCATATATGCTATAGATTTTCGCAAAATTATTGGATCTATCTGATTAATATTCATATTGTTTATTTTTACAATACCAGCTTGTATATGATAAAGAGCTAAAATCACTTTAATTATCGTAGATTTACCAGAACCATTTTTACCAGCAACACAAGTAATACTTCCTGGCTCTAAATTAAAGGAAACCCCTAACAAGCTAGGATTTTCTTGCGCCGAATACCTGAAACTAACTCTCTGTAATTCAATTCTATTAACAGAAACTACCTTTACCAAATCCGTTCTTTTAGTTTCTAAAGGTAAACGTATTAAATTATTAATTTGTTTGATACTATTAATAACTTGTTCTATGGTTGGCAAAGACATAATAAATACTTTTAATGGATCCACCACCTTCCAAGTTAACAACATAATAGCAATTAACGCTCCTGAAGATAATTTATTATCCATAGTCAAAAACGTTCCAAAACCCATCACTAATACTGCAGATAACAACATAAGATAATCGGCAGTTGCCGATAAAATATAATTAATCACCTGCGCTTTAAAACTATATTTAGCTATATTAGTTAAAACTTTATCAAATTTGTCTACACATACCTCTATAGCACCGCTTGATTTAACCCAGCGCATATTAGAAAAAGTTTCCATAATAAATCCCTGTTTTATTGCACCATCCTGACTTTGCAACTTAACAATCTCGCTTATCAAAGCCCTACCACCAGCAAAAACTCCAAAAAATATTGCCACCAAAACAATTGGCACCATCATTAACCAACCACCCATATACATTATTACTATCAAAAACACTAGACTGAGAGGCAATTCAAAAAATAACATTGCTATCGGACCAGCAAAAAATTCACGAACATTATCAAAATCTTTAATTCTAGCCATTTGACTATTTAATGTAGCATTTTCAGTATAAGAAGGCGGTAATTCTATAATGTGTTTAATAGTTGTAAGAGCTACAGTTTTATCTAATCTGACTGCTATATATGCAATCATTTTGTTTTTTAATGAACTAATAATATACATAAATAATAATACTATCCAAACTCCTAAAGAAAAATTCAACAACATACTAATAGATTCTGATGGGATAATTTTATCGTATATAACCATTATAAAAATTGGTATACTAGTAGCTAACAAGCTGTATAACACATTTACTAAAAAAATTTGTCCTATGATAAATTTAAAACTTTTAAAAGCAAACCAAAACCAATTTCCTTCTTTAAACTCTTCGTTCTTTTGAATTTTAGAAAAGAAATATGCGGTTCCATATAAATCAATAATTTGATGTGCAGTTAATGTTTTTTTATTACCACTTTTTCCATCTAAAACAATTATTTCTTTGCTTATATTGGTAATAATAATTTGCTCAATTAACATTACCTGATTATTATTAGATACAAATAAACAAGGTAATTGTTGGGATGACAACTTCGTTAACCTAATATCTTTTTGAGTACTATTAAAACCCAAATTAATCATTAAGTTTCTAAATTCAGTTAAAGTTAATTTTTCCGAAAAATGCGGTAAAGATTCAATTAAAGTTCTAGTATCTTTTTCCCAACCTAACTCTATTAATAACGGTAATAATAAATTTAAAAAATCAGAATCATAATCAAACGATTGTTTAATTCTGTGCTGTAACGCTTCCATTTCAACAGTTAAAACTACATTATTATTTTCCATTATTTTATATTGCTTTCCATAGGTATAATTTTTCGACTTTTTATTAAATAATGTTGATCTGCCATCAACAATAAAGATGGTCTGGACGTTGCCATAACTAAAGTAATCCGACCCTTTATAACATTAAGAGCCCTATGCAAAACCACGTCAATTTCTAAATCTAAATCCATATTTGTTTCATCAAATAAGATTATTTTTGGATCTTTAATAAATTCTCTAGCTATTATAATAAATTGTTTTATCCCTCTAGTTAACGAATCATCTACTCCTATCATTGTTTGATAACCATTTGGCATAGAAGAAATAATGCTATGCAATCCAATTTCCATACAAATTTTTTGCACTTTCTTTAACTCCATATTAGAAAACCTAGTAAGATTCTCTAATATAGTACCCTGAAATATTGTGGATTTTTGAGAAATAAATGCTATTTGCCTTCTTAAAAAATCTAAATCTACAGAATTAATGTTTTCACCATCTATAAACATCTCTCCTTCTGCTTTAAACAAACAAGCCAGTATATGGATTAATGTAGATTTACCCGATAATCTATCTCCATGAATGGCTATTATTTTTCTAGATGGCACCTTAAATTGTATGTTTTCAAATATTGGTATTTTATTACCATTTTGATCAACATAAGAAAAATTCAAGTTTTTTAAAATTATCTCTCCTCTTTCAATGTTAATTTTTTTTGCTTTATCAAGTTCCGTGTTTTCTAAATTTTCAGCTTTAATGTTTATAAATTTATTAAATTCTTTATTAGCAATAGAAAAACTTTCCCACCTTACCATCAAATTGATTAAGCTAGCAATCGGCTGCATTATTTTACCAGCTAATAAAATACAAGCCGACATCCCACCTAAAGTCATATAATTTTTAAAAATGGTACAACAGCTAATAACAGCCGCCATTATAATTATAATTTGACTAACAATATTAATGTTTTTTCCAGAAGACATTCTTTGCTGAATAAATTGAAATTCTTTTTGAATATGATTTTTTTGTAATCGCTCATATCTTCTTAACATTTGTTCTTCTAAACCAAGAGTTTTTATTGTGCTAACACCACCTAACAATTCCACTAAAAATTTAGAAATAACTTGGGTTTCTTTAGTTTTTTGTAATTGTTCCTCTTTTAATTTGCTTGCCTGCAAATAAGATATAGACAGTAGTCCTAAACTAAGTATAGTTACTCCTAAACCAACATATACTTGAATACAATAAAAAAAAATAAAATAAAAAATTACAAATGGTGCATCACAAATAGCAATTAAATATTGCCCAGAATAATATTCTTTTAAAAAAACTATTAAGTTAAACCGATCTACTTGTACACTAAACGGATCCCTTTCAAACTCTATCAAATCAGAATTAACCGCTGTTTTGTACGCACTTAAACTCATTCTATAACCTAACTTTACATCCAAAGATGAGCTTACAACACCCCTCATAATTTTTAGACTAGCTTCAATAATTAGTACTATAAAAAGAATTATCATAAATGCAGCAAAAGTATTATACGAACTATTAGGAATCACCCGATCGTATATTTGGATAATTGTAAAAGGTAAAACCATTCCTAAAACATTAATTAAAAATGATGACAACATCAGGCCTATAAAAAGATCTTGTTTAGATAAATGCCCAATATTTTGTTCAACAATAAAATTAAAATTTTGTTTAAATTTTTGTTTAACTAACTTAATTGCTTTTAAAGATTCCGTAATAAACATTTTATTTATATTGTTATTTTGTTAATTAGGTTGCTATACATCAATTATAGGAAAAATTTCTATAATTTTCATTTATATAGCATACCTTCTATGCGCATAATGAATTCTTGCCTTTGTCTACTATAAAAACTATTTAATGCCTTAATTTTTGCTTTTAAAAATTGGATCTCTCTATTAGCGTTAATTAACTGTCTGCTACATTTAGAAAGCTTTAGAGAAGTTGTATTTTTAACGTTATTAGAAGCTAATTTTATTGATTGTATTGATTTACCAACCATAGAGAGTCTCCACAAATTAATAATTTTTGGAATATAATCCTCTAAGTTACTATGGTTAATTTGTTCAAGTTGTAATTCAGATAACATTAACAATACTGATTTAGTAGTTATTAGCTTATTTTTACTTAATAATACATTGCATATATTATATATTTTTTCCTGTAAATCGCTCGTTAGACCAGCATCCATACAAATCCCCTGATATTTTTTTATTGATTTTTTTATTTTTTAATATTATATATTTGTTAATTTAAATTATAAGCATGGTAATATACTCGTGACAAATGCAACGGAAATATTAGTTAAAGCTGATCCTTGGTCATTAAGGACATTAATGGAAAGCAATATTAAGTTAATCAAATTATTAACAATAATTAGTTTCACCTTGTTTTTATGGTTTTTTGTTAAGCCAGACGGATTAACAAACGAAGCTTGGCATTTATTAACCATATTTATTTGCACAATTGTAGCTATGATTGCCAAAGTATTGCCAACTGGCAGTCTTGCAATACTAGCTATTACTGCTTGCTCAGCAACTGGCACGATAACTTTAGAAAGCTCTATAGCCGGTTTCAGCTCTAAGATAGTATGGTTAGTGGTATGCGCTTTTATCTTAGCTAAGGGTTTTACTAAAACTGGCTTAGGTACCAGAATAGCTTACTATTTTGTTTATTTATTTGGCAAAAACACTGTAGGGTTAAGCTATAGTTTAATTATAACAGAATTATTTTTGTCACCGCTCATCCCAAGTAATACCGCTAGAGGCGCTGGCATAATGTTTCCTATAGCTTCCTCTATTAGTAAAGAATTTAACTGCAATTCTTTTGGCGCATTATTAATGAAGCTTTGTTTTCACACAAATATTATAACTAGCGCCATGTTTTTAACAGCATCTGCTGCTAACCCACTAATGACTTCTATTAGTAAAACTCTTGGCTACGAACTAACTTGGTTAGTTTGGGCAAAAGCTGCTATAGTGCCTGGATTATTAAGCTTAGCTATTTTGCCATTTATTTTATTTTTCTTTTTCCCTGGCGCACTAAAAAAAACCGAAACAATACAAGCCTTTGCTAAACAACAAATAAAAAATAGTGGCCCATTATCTAAAAACGAATGGATCATGCTGGCTACTTTTGGGTTGTTATTATTAATGTGGGTTACTGGTAGTGTAACCAAAATAGACGCCACAATAAGTGCCTTTGTTGGACTAACTTTATTATTGCTCACTAATGTATTAACTTGGGACGATATAGTTAGCGAAAAAGAAGCATGGACTACTTTTGTATGGCTAGCAGCTTTATTAATGCTAGCCACCAATTTAGAAAAATTAGGGACTATAACTTGGATTAGCAACCAAATTCATAGTCAAATTATGGATTATCATTGGAAAATTGGCTTACTATTCTTATGCACTACCTATTTTATGGGGCATTATTTATTAGCAACTTTAACCGCTCATGTTAGCGCTATGTATGGGGCTTTTTGTTCCATTGGCATTATGTTGGGCGTACCAGTACCATTAATAGTTCTAATATTTGCAGGAATTTCTAACTATAGTAGTGGCGTTACTCATTACACAACCGGAGCTGCACCTTTATTTTTTGGTGCAAACTATATTGCTATGGGTAAATGGTGGCGAATAGGTCTCACTATTGGTATTATTAATTCTATAATTTGGTTGGGTGTGGGCAGTTGGTGGTGGAAGTTTTTAGGGATTATTTAAGTATTCATCCGACGGCTAACGCCGCCACCCTCCTTCGAAGCGAAGGAGGGAAAATCTAACATAAATTTATATATTTTCTCTATTAAATAATTAAATAGAAGGTTTTAAATCCTTTAATTCCCCATTTTGTTTTAATAAGGCTATTCCAATTTTACCTTGATAATTTTGCATTATTTTTGAACAACCAACATATTTGCTTTCCATTACAGAGACTGCTTTTAAAGCTTTTTTATATTTTTGTTCCTTATAAAGTTGTTCTATTTGCTCTATATCTTTATGCCATTCTTCTTTATTGTGTTCACTGTGGCTATACATGGATTTAATACAAACATGGTTTAATTTATTACTAACAACTCCAGCTTGTTTTGATAAAAAATGTGTTAATGTATACACGAGCTTTCTTCAATCTTTCAAACAATTAGTTCATCAATGTTTACCCCAGTAACTTTTATAATAGTCTTAATATCTAAACCTTCTTGCATCATTTTCTTTGCAACTTTACGACAATTAATTTGCTCACCTTCTTGACGACCTTCTTGACGACCTTCTTGACGACCAATTTCAATTCCCCTACGCATACCAACTCGTTCTGCTGTTGTAATATAAGCCATATTATTTTCCCCTTCAAATTGCTCTATTGCTATTTGATATTGTAATTCAAATTCTTCCGGTAAAACCATGATCCA
>JBEKHL010000049.1:0-11086 GCA_050012295.1 Gammaproteobacteria bacterium | reverse complement strand
ATAAATTAGCAGATTTTCAAATCAATAAAAAATTAAATGATTTTATTATGTTGCGAGGAGATTTTAGAGATAGAATAGGGCATATCATTGTTAAAGAACATACTTTATCCGATTGTCAAAAATTGGCAGATATAGCTATAGATTCTATTTTAGTAGACATAATAGAAAACATAACAACAGAACAAGCTAATATAAATACAGGTAGATTAACAGCAGTATTATTGCCAGAGGTTCAAGTAATACTTAACAATAAAATTCCTGTTGATAATAAAATTGATGATAAAATTAAAGAATTAACATTGTTAACGGATATCGATGAAGCTCATATAATTATGCTTCTTCAAACTAATAATATTTCAGCAACCCAAGCTAAATTATTACTGCAACAAATTAAAGAACTTAAAACAAATAATTTTGATAATATAAAAACCCAGCATGCACCCAGGGGGTTATATTTATTATATGAAGATTATATGATTCAAAAACTAGGTATTGATGTGGCAGGAATAACGCATATTGCAAGGTCAAGAAACGATATAAATGCGACTATGTTTAAGTTAAATTTGAGAGAACGGTTCTTTAATATTTATCAAAAACTTTGGCAATTAAGATCCACTTTAGTTAATCAAGCAAAATTACATTTAAAAACATCTATCCCGATTTACAGTCAGTATCAAACAGCATTGCCTGGAACTTTAGCGCATTATTTACTTGGAATTGAAATTGCATTAACTAGAGAACAAATAGCATTGCAATCTTTATATTATGATCTTGAAGTTTGTCCGTTAGGCGCTGGTGCTGGGGGTGGTACTTCTATTATTATAGATCAATCTATTACTTCTGAATTATTAAGTTTTTCATCTTATGCTGGTAATTCTCTTGATGCGGTTGCCAGCAGAGATTTAGCTCTTCGGATCTTATCAGTATTGTGTAGTTCGTCCGTATTGTTAAGTAGAATTACAGAAGATTTACAATTATGGTCTACCAATGAATTTAAATTTGTGGAATTTCCAGATTATCTATCTGGAGGGTCTTCTATGATGCCGCAAAAGAAAAATCCTTATTTGTTAGAAAAAATTAAAGGTAGTTTATTATCTTTAATTGGCCATTATACTACTTCTATAGTAACAATGTATAAAGTACCTTTTGGAAACTCTGTTGAAATTGGTACCGAATCTTTAAAACCAATCAATAAAGCACACGATGAATTTGTTATGGCTATTGATTTGCTAAATATAATAATTAAGCATATTAAAATAAATGAAATAATTACTAAAAAAAGTCAATTAGAAAATTTAACTATAGCTACATATATTACAGATCTTATCGTTAAAAATAAAATCTATAGTTTCAGGGAAGCTCATCATAAGGTAGGAGAGGCAATTAGGTATGCATTAGATAGTGGGGTTGATCCAGTAGAAACTCTTTTAACGAGATTTAAACCTATTACCGATAATTTAGATACTGATCCTTTAAATATAGCTTTAAAAACTGAGTATGGCGGTGGGCCAGGAATTAATTCAACGAACGAACAATATTGTCAGGCGATTATTAGATTAAATGAGCATAGCGCATGGATTAAAAATAAAAAACATAAAATAACTAGTTCTTGTTTAAAACGTAAACACAAGGTTAGTGAAATTATTGGTTCAAATGGGTTTAGTATAGAACAACAGCATTAACTTGGTATTTTGTGTTATTATTATTAATAGAGAAATTTATGCAACTATAATTAATTCAACTAAATTATGGCTATTTCTAAGATAATAATTCCTAATAAATTAAGAACAGGAGATCTGGTGGCATTAATTTCACCTGGTTTTAAAGTTACTCCTCAAGAAGTACAATTTTCTATAGAGCGAATTAAAGCTTTAGGTTTAGAGCCAATTATAGCGCCAAGTGTTTTAGAGCAGGATGGTTGTTATGCTGGTACTATACAGTCTAGAGTAAGAGAATTAAATGATGCTTTTCTTAATCCGAAAATTAAAGCCATTATTGCAGTACGCGGTGGTGCCGGATCTTTTCAATTATTAGATTATATTAATTACAAAAATATTGAAAAAAACCCTAAAATTTTACTTGGGTATAGCGATGTTACTGCATTACTTATTAGTATTTATAATAAAACTGGCTTAATAACTTTTCATGGCCCTATGCCAGCTAAACCTATGACAAGTTTTTCGGTAAATTATTTAAAAAAAGTTATTATACAAGGTAAAAAAGTATTATTTGAAAACGAAAAAACTATTGGTGATGATTTAATTCAAACTGAAAATCGGATCACAACTATTAATAATGGTACAGCAACAGGTAGGATTATAGGTGGTAATTTAACCATGTTAGTTAATTTATTAGGGTCAGATTATTTACTAAAACATCCAAAAGATTGGCAAAACAAAATTTTATTTGTTGAAGAAATTAACGAAGATATTTTTAGAATAGACAGAATGCTTTCGCAACTACAAAAAGCTAAAATTTTATCTAATATTGCTGGTTTTGTGTTTGGATTGTGTACCGAATATAATATAGGTTACATGGGAAGTGTTAGTTTAGAAGAAACTTTAAAAAAATATTTTAAGGATTTAAAAATTCCGGTTTTTTCTGGAGCAATGATTGGCCATAGTAGTAAAATTTTTACTATACCAATAGGGGGATTAGTAAAGATAGATGCTGTTAAAGGAACCATTAAAATGTTGGAAGAGGCAGTTAAGTAATTTGTTGACACAGTATTAAACATTATGTAAACTCGTGGTCGAGGCGTGGGTTTTTTTAATTAATGTTTGATAGGAGGTTGTATGTCATCAGTCTATAACTACTGCAAGCAAAAAACATCAGCAATAATTAGCATATTTTGTTCTGATATAAGCGGAGCAACTGCAATTAAAATATTTGAAGCAGTTACACCTAAATTATCAAATATTATAAAAAGTCCAATTGTTACAAGTATAATTCCTGTCTCTAATAAATATATAAGAGCTGCTTCTTGGGTAGCTGATTCATTAACTAAAGAAGTGGTGGTTCATACGATTGGCTCTACTATAGGCCAGGAATTGCACGGAGTTGCATCTAGAGCAAGTCAAACATTCACAACAAACCTAACTTTATCAGAGAAAATCAGTAATATATTTAATACAACTGTTAAAGTAACAGCAGCAGACAAATTAGCAAATAATTTTAATAGGATCCATGGTAGTGCGGCAGTAGATTTAGGAGCAAGTTTAGGAATTTCATTATCACCGTTGCCAGCGAAAGCAATTGCTAAATCGATTGGTAAAGTATCTGGAGATAGATTTTGGGCATGGATGGTTGGCAGAAGCACAATAAATAATGCTCTAAGCATAGTAAAGAATATGTTTAAATTTATTGATACAGCCGTTAAAGAATGGGTTAAAGGAACTATTATTAAAATAACTACTTCATTGCTTGCAGCTAGAGTGGGTAAGCGTCCAGCAGTATCCTTAGGAGTGGCAACCGGGGTAGTGTTAGGTGGCGATATAATACAAGCGTTACAATATTTGTTTCCAGATCCTGTTAATAAAATAACCGCAGTAATAACTGGAGTCGCTAGTATTGCTGCATTGTATGTTGCTGGTAGTGGTGCTTTATTAGTGGTGCCAGTATTAATAACAATTGGCACGGGAATAATAGGTATAAGAACGGCTTCGCTAGCTACAGCTAAAAAACAAGAGAATAAAGTGCATCAAGGACAATTATTAACAAAAGAACTTCCCAAGAGAAATCGTGGTATGGATCTAGTAATAGACGATAAATTATTATTTAAAATTAAACAAGGTACACTTAATTGTTCGCCTGTTTTAAAAGCTACTAATAGTAGTTTAGCTGTGGTTGACGCTATAGTAGAAGAAAAACCAATAGCAACAAATTATACTGTATTGTTGTTTAATTCTAGAAGACACTTAGTTAATTCTACGCCAATCATAGAGTTTAGCAGTGGCGTAAGTTTAATAAAATCTTCTAGGATGTAGAAATAAGTAGATTAAAATATTTAAAGCTTTAATGGAGGAAAATATATGTCTTTGTCAGAAGTATTCGAAACATTTATTACAGATTTGTCTGGGGAATCAGCAATTAAATTTGTTTTGCATCCAGTTTCTATTCTTGGTAAGGCTATGGCAGTTAAACCTTTAATAGAAGAAGTAGTGGTTTATTCGGCTGGTGCAATAATAGCCCATGCAGGTTTGCTTGGAGTTAATAGGATAACAGGTGGTACATCTAATGCTACTGCAACAAAAGAACTGTACGATAAAGCAAAAGCAGAAGTAACAACTAACTGGAATATATTTTGTGGTGGTCTTATAAATAAAGCTGCTAAAGCGATCTTAGGGAAACGATTATCGTCTTCGTCGTTTGTTACGGCAAGTCTTAAATCAGTTGGTAGAGCATTGACATTTGATATAGCCAAATTTACATCTGCTTGCAGCGATATGTTTATTAAAGAGTTGCCAAAAGCAGTTATGAAACTTATAGATCCAATGTTAATGACTATTATTAGTAAAGGTATACCTACTAAGGCTTTGGGCCCAGCAGGTATGGTAATACCATCTTTAAGTTTAGCAGTAGCTTGTAGTTTTGGTGCTACGGCACTAAATTGGCTAAAAGGTTTATTTAAAGATGATATTAGTAGGGCTACTGTTATAATAACTGGAGTTGCTAGTTTTGCTACGCTATATTTTGGTGGGGCTACTATTTTATTATTGCCACCATTATTAATCGTTGGAGCTGGAATAATAAGTGCAAGGTATGCTTCATTAGCTGTAGCTAAAACCAATAAAAAAGAAATGGCAGCTTCTGATACTAACATACCTAGCAATGTTTTAGTATTACTGGCAGATAAACCAAAAATAGTTCAACCAACACCAACAATAATAGAGGACAAAGCATTATTGTTTATGGCTAAAAAAGGTATGTTTAACTGTACACCTATTTTAGAGCATAAAACTAATAATAGTAATAACAGAAAGTTTAGAGTGTAGACAAAAATTGTTTGATAACTAGAACTAATTTTTCTATAGCTAAATCAATATGGTGTTTTTCGATAATTAAAGGCGGCAATAATCTAATAACAGATTGTCTAGTAATATTAAAAAATAATCCGTGTTGTAAAGCAATTGGTAAAATTTCGCGACAAGGGATGTCTAGTTCTATACCTATCATTAAACCTTGGCCCCTTATAGCTACAATATGATGATTATTAGCTAAATGTTTTTGCAGGTTTGTTAAAAAGTAAGCGCCATTAATTGCAGCTTGTTCATACAATTTATGATTTACAATTTCTTCTAAAGTAGAAATTGCAGCGGTACAGGCCAACTGATTACCACCAAAAGTAGAACCATGGCTTTTAGGTTTAAATAAATTGGCTAATGACTCGTTTATAATGCATGCCCCAATTGGAATTCCGTTTGCTAAACCTTTAGCTATAGATATAACATCTGGAATGATATTATAGTGTTGGTAGCAAAATAATTTACCGGTTCTACCAATGCCAGATTGTATTTCGTCTAGTACCATTAACCAATTATTAGCAGAGCAAATTTCTCTTACGGCTTTTAAATAATTAGGATCTGGAATTTTAATTCCTGCTTCTCCCTGGATCGGTTCGAGCAATACTGCAACAATGTTGTTTTTTTGTTTAGATGTAGTTAGCTTGTTTAAAGCAGCAAGATCATTAAATGGGATCCTAATAAAACAATCTAATAATGGTTCGAAACCTTGTTGAATATCTATATTATCGCTTGCTGATAATGTGGCTATAGTTCGACCATGAAAAGCTTTTTCCATTACTATAATTTTTGGGTTATTAATATTTTTACTATGGCCATATAATCTAATTAATTTAATTGCGGTTTCAACTGCTTCGGCACCTGAATTATTAAAAAATACTTTAGCGTGTTTTATACCAGAAAGATGTACTAGCATTTTGGCCAGAATTTCTTGCTTAGGAATTTGTACCATATTAGAGGAATGGATTAATTTGGCTGCTTGTTGACAGATTGCAGAGGTTATTTTGGGATGATTATGTCCTAGGATAGTTACTCCTAAACCAGCAATTAAATCTAGATAACGATTAGCATGTTGATCAAACAACCACACTCCCTCGCCATGAGTAAAATTAATTTCTAGACGAGAATATACGTTTAATAAATATTCCATATACCTTAAGTATATACTTAATCCACGTGTGTTTAGTATATTTATTGTTTAATAAAATTTTTTTCTACAAAATCCCAATTTATAATATTCCAAAATGCCTCTATATATTTAGCTCTAGCATTTCTATAATCTATGTAATATGCATGTTCCCAAACATCACAAGTTAAAAGCGGATGCATATTATTAGTAATAGGTGTTTGGGCATTAGAAGTACTAATGATTTCTAATTTATGCCCACTATCGTGTTTTACTAACCAAGCCCAACCAGATCCAAAAGTAGTAAAGGCAACTTGGCTAAACTGATCTTTAAATTTTTGCAGGCTGCCAAAAGAAGCTTCTAACGTTGGAAGAAATATTCCTTTAGGTTTAGGGTTAGTTGGAGTGTTAGTCGGGTTTGGGGTTAAACAATTCCAATAAAATGTATGGTTAAAAATTTGTGCAGCATTATTAAAAATACTACCAGAAGATTTTTTTATGATTTGTTCTAATGTTTGGTTAACAAATTCTGTTCCTGGGATTAATTTATTTAAGTTATCCACATAAGTTTTGTGATGTTTACCATAATGGTATTCTAAAGTCTCTCTAGATATATGTGGTTCTAGAGCATTTAACGAATAGGGTAGTGCTGGTAAATCTATAGACATTTGTTACTCCCCGTTAGTTTGTTAGATTAATAATTTGGATTTCTTTAAATATATTATAATAAATATGTTTTACTAATTTAATCTTTATAAATATTTATATAAATATGACATTAATATATGACACTCTGAGTAACATTGTAAATAAGATCAAGAAAATACTAATTTTATTAGTTAGCATTGTAATAGTATTGGCATTAGCTTGTCCTTATGCAATTAGTTTTTATGTTGAACAAAAATATCGTGCCTTAACTAAGGCTATTGTTGCATTGAACCCAGAAATAGTAATAACTAATAATGTTCAACGTAAATATTTAAGTTCAAAAATTATTACTAAAGTGCAGCTAACTAAAAATATTTTTTTTGATGAACAATCAGGAATTATTGAGCGTAATTTACCTAAAACTAACATGAGTAATAAAATCCTGCTTATTTTGCAGCAAGATGTTAAACACCTACCGTTTAATAAAATTTTAAATAAAGACAGACTTATTGCAGAGATACATACCAAAATGATAGCTGGATTTCCAGCGTTTTTTCAGCAAGAACAGCCAGAATTTTCGTTAACGACAATAGATTTTAAAGGTAACGTTAAAACTACAGTAAATGCTATTAATTTAGATTATGTGTTAAATTTAGATGAAGATTATTCTTTACAGGCTAAACAAATAGCTATGCGAATAGAAAATGATAATAAAGATTTTAAAGTAAATTTAGAAATACCAAAATTGGTTTATGTAGAAAGCAATAAAAAGGCTGAAATAGACGACGTACAATTTAATATAAAAATAAATGATTTTAAATCTGCCAATAACCGTAACATTCAACTGCTAACAGAAATAGAACGTATATATTTCGTTGATAAATCAACTCCAGTGTTACGTTTAGTTAATTTTAGCATGTCTCAAGATTTAAGTAAGATTAATACTGAAAAAAGCACATTAAACAACAGTATTTCATTTGCAAGATTAAATGTTTTCGAGCAAAAATTTGGACCGCTAGTTACTAAATGGCAAATTAATAATATTCACTTGCCTACTATAATGGAAAACTTTAATAATTTTAAATTACCCATTACTATGGAGCAAGTAACTGCGTATAAATTTATGGAGATGGGAAATAGATTATTAAAATATCAACCAAATGTAACTGTAGATGTACTTTTAAATACCGGTAGCGGTAAATTAAAATTGTTAAGTGATTTTACTGCTAACCCTAAAGAAGCAGATTGGTTTACTATGGAAGATATTTTAGATTCGTTACAAGCTAATGTGGCGGCGCATATGCCTAAAAAGATTTTTTTTGAAATAGTGACTCTTGTGCTGCAAGAAAAATTAAAAAAAGAAAGTGTTATAGGGACAGTTTATAAAAATAATCATAAACATGGTCATAATATGCCAAATGCTATAGCTTTAAAAGATCCTAAAGAATTCCAAAAGCAATTAGAAAGTATGGTGATAGAAAGAGTTAATTATTTATTAAAACATAATGTTATTGCTGAACAAGAGAACAACTTTGTTCTAGATTTGTCTATTGCCGAAGGTACTTTTTATTCCCGCATGAATCCATTTAAATTATTTAGTTTCTAAAATTGTGGTGTATGCTTTGGTGAGCTTGATGTATTGCTAGATTGTTGTTGTTCTTTTTTATATTGTAAAAACCAATTTTCAACATCTGTAGATGAATTTTCTTTAATCCATGAAGGTATAGTGTAATTTATAACATATGTGTTTTTTAGAATATATTCTTTAAATAGTGTTTTACATTTATCGTTAGTATTGAAAAAATCCAATAATTTAGTGTTATTTTGCTTGCATGATAATTCGATACACTTACTTAAGTAGCCCTCATATCTATAATAATCTTCAGTATACATTTTAATACCAGTGGTTTTATGTTCTATTATATTTTTTAATAAAATATAAATACAATCTATATTTTCGTAATAGATAGCTAAATCTATAGCTCTAACTTTTGCTTCGGGGGTTCGCTTTACTTCTGTTGGAAAATTACCATGGAAACAAATATCATCTAAATCAGAATCTTGTTGTTCCGACAAGCATGCATTAAGTTCATCAGGATCTTTGTTTTCTATAGCTTGTTTTAATCTTAATAATTTTTGTTTTTCTATAGTCCAAGTTGCTTTAATATCTTCTAATTTTGATTCATCTAGCTTGTAACTATCGTCGGTAGAGTCTGGTTGTAACGCAATTAGTACACTTTTTACATATGGAGATATGGATGGTAAAGATGTTAAACGTGATAATTCTTTCAATTTAACAATAAAACATTCTTCGGAATCTTCTGAGATAATATTTAATACTAATGATGGTAACTTAACATAATATAATTGATGTCCGTAAAATGTTTCATCTTTGGTTGAATTGGTTGAAAATGAAAATTCCGATAAAGAACCAAAATTTAAATTATCTACTCCAAATGTAACAAAAAAATCTTCAAAAAGTTGTTTAAAATTGATTACGGTTCCAACATCTGCTTGCATAAAAGATGGTATTTTTCTTGTATTAGTGCTTAATATAACAAAAGGTTCCCCAGCTTCATTTTGTGTTACAAAGATAACATCTATTGATAAAAATTTTGGTGTTAATTGAGAACTAGGTAGATATTTCCAAGAAGTTTTTTGTTCTGCCATTGCTCCATGTTTTTCTAACAATTGAATAATTTTTTTAGAAGTTTCATTATTTTTTGTTTTGGCTATTTCTAAAGGAGCTTTTCCTTCTAAATCAATAATACGGCTAGAAAGATCTTTAGAAGTGTAAGCTAAATTAACATCTGCTTTATATTCTAATAATAATTGAACCATTTCCAAATTTTCAAGTAGAATAGCTTGCACCAAAGGCGTAAAACCATGTAAAGGATCTGGTAAATTGCGCATTTCAAATAACTTACTTTTATCATGTTGTTGATTTACGTTTGCGCCAATCTCTAACATTTGTTTTACTAACCGTACGTAGCCAGTTTTAACAGCTACAACTACAGGTAAATTTTTAGGGTGAATACTTGTGGCTCTTTCAACCAAATAACACAAATCATCTTCAGATAACTTAAAAATTTGTATGGCTTGAATAATATCTTGTTGGGTAATTATGGCACATGTTCTTGAATGTGAATTATTAGGGACCACAGTTCCGTGATATAATAACAAATCTAAATATTGTCTAAATAAACTTGAATTTTGTATAGCAGTTGGTCCAATCCAAATCGACGCATCTTTAGATCCCAAAGCAATTACTTCAGTTATTGATGATCTTAGAAAATCCTGTCCCTTTTTTTGACAAATAAAATACTCATTTGGTTTAAATATTTTTACACCTTTATTTAAGCACCAATGTACCATATTAGTATGTCCTGAAAATAATGCGGCAGTTAAAGCATTTCTATCAAAGTATTGGTTTGAATAACTATATTCATCTATGGAAACCCCTGAATCTAATTGTTGTTGTGCTACATTTTGATCATTAGTTTCTATAGCTTTTATTAGTTGCTCTGATGAATGCAATATTGTTGTAGTATTTTCTGGTTTATTTAATTGGTTAACAACTACAAAAGGTTGTTTTAATGCAAAAACAGCTGGTTTATGTACTTCAAAAACCCCAACATGGAAAAGATCTTTAACTATTTGTTGTTGGTCTTCTAATGAAGTTTTTTCTTGTATGATTTTTTTCCAAGCTTCTGGACCTAACAACCTTACCTTTTCAATAGTCATTAATATTAAAGCTTGTTTTAGATGTTTATCATCAAAAATTTCGTCTTCAACTTTAATTTGTTGTTCTTTTACTGTTCTATCTTTATATTCAAATCTAAAAATTTTTTTAAAATTTTTAGCAACATTTTGACTAGTTGGATCGATTTTTCTATAACGAACACTAAAAGTTGTACCATAAAAATTAATTGGAGTACCATCTTGTTCAGTGCCAAATGCAAATATATGTCCCGAAGACCAAAGTCCGTGTAAACTAGCTGCTTTTTCTGCAAATCCTTTATTAACATCTACTTCTATAATATGTTCAGCGCTTTTTAAAAATTCTGGACTAGATACCTTTCCTGGACCGAACGCAAAAAAAACATTATCGTCGTTACCTTCAAATGGATTGGTATTACGGTTTGCTGCCATCTTAGGATCTTTTCTAATTCGTTCTTTTAAAGATAATAATTTGTATCCAGTTTGTTGAATTGCAGACAAAGCATCTGTTGCATGAGTTAAATACCAGTCGCTATCCATTAAACTATCAAAAAATCTAATTTCTTCTGGT
>JBEKHL010000048.1:0-11094 GCA_050012295.1 Gammaproteobacteria bacterium | reverse complement strand
ATAACGGCTATTTTGTCTTGTAGATCAAGCCATGTCATATAAGGTACATCTATCATTGCTTCTTCTATGGCTACATCAAATTCAACATTACCGTGTCTCTGGTTAAACGGAAAATCATCATAAGCAGTATGCACTCCTGTATTTTTATATCGCCAAGAACTCAAGGTAATACAAAATGAATAGTACAATTTTACAAAGCTAGGCTCTAATACATTAAACGGTAGAAAACCTCCTTCCTTTAGGGTATTTCTAACCGTAATAAAGTAATCTAAGGCCTCCTGTTCCTTACTACCATTAGCTAAATAATACACTATAGCCAGATAAGCTAATTTATGCTCTAACTCTTTGCTAATACCTGTTACACCTAACAATTGCGACAATTCTTGAAAGCAATCTAAACTAACCCGACGTTCTCTTTTGTTGCACGTCTCTAATTCCATACCCATTCTTAACAATCGAAGTCGCTGTGCTGCTAACGTGAGATCTGTAGGAACTAAAGTCCCTACGATCTCCGTATAATCTTTATGCTCAGCAAAAATTATCTTTTTAAACTTTTCTTTAATTGTAGCGTGCTCTATTGCTGGCTGAATAGCGCTTGATGACTCTATGCTCGCCAGATATTTTTGAGCAACATCATTCAAAAAGTTGTCAATCTGTTTAGTTATTTCTTCTGCTGTTAATGGCATAAAATTATCCTGTTCCTACAACATCGTTTACGTTACGACTACATTCCTAATCTTGGTCTTGGTAGGGATGTTGTAGCTGGTACTCTATGCACATCATTCAAACGATTTCGAAATTCTTCCGAAAATACCAAACCATTAGTACCTGATTGAAGAATTCTATTGTTAATTAACGGTTGATGCATAGGTAATTTCCATTTAACCTCTCTTAGAAAGATATCTTCACCTTTAAAGTAAACAAACGCAGAAATTATTCGTTTTACCTTATCAAAATTTGTACCTCTAATTGCATTATCTATATTTTGCCATAGTTTTGTCTGTAAATGCATTTTTGCAGCAATTAAGCTTGCATTATTATGTTCACTCAACATCTTTAGAGCGTCGATCTTAAGATCAGAATCAATATACGCTAGATAAGCTCCATTTAATGGGTTTAAGTTCATAAAAGATATATATGCATCATCTGTAGAAGCTAGGTTTAATATAGTAGCAAGTTCTGCTGTTTCACCTAAAATACATGCTTCATAAGCAAGAATTGGATTGGGTATATTGTCAGCATCTGTAGATCCGTTTGCATTTCTGAATGCTACAGCTTCGTTTATAACAATCGTTCTAATATTCTCATCTCTGGCAAGACTTTCTCTTATACGCCTCATTGCCTCATCAATACTTTGCTGTTTTTGATCATCTAAACGTTTATGGTTTCTCTTTCTTGCACCAGTCGCTTCATTAAAGCCTTTTTCTTCTAGTTCTCGTGCTCGTTTACCGAATATAGGATTTCCTAAAGTACCGGTTCCAGGATTTAGTAAATGGTCAGCATCTTTTACAGTCTTAATAGCTTCTTTAAATTCTTCTTTAGGATTTAAATGGTGAGAACCAATTACTCCACCACTTGCAACTCTAATAAACTTCTTAAAATTAAAACCCATAGTACAACTCTCAACATGTAAATTTTATAGTTGTTCATCTCTAATTTGCCTTTTTAAAGCAAAAATACTTCAATGTCCCTATTAAACTTCCATGTTTATCCAGTGTAGTAATCCTAATTTTTTTTATATAATTATCTTTAATTAATAAGCTTGCGTTTTTAAGGCAAGCTTATTTAATTAAAGGAACATCCCTGTTACCAACCATCCATGGTTATTCAATATTTTAAATTTGGTAATAATGCCTATATCACCAAACGAGGGGTATTATTGTACATAGGACAAAAACTTGTATATGGAATAAATCTCTATTTCTTGTAGGAAATTAGCTATTAGCGGGGAGCGAGTTAAATAACCCTAATTCAATTAATTTATTTTCACATGATACTGCATCTGTAAATTGAAAGGCCTGCATACCAACCGATAACGCACCTTCAACATTTATTATTAAATCATCAATAAAAACTGACTCTACGGGATGAAGGTTATATTTATTTAATAAATATCTATAAATTTTTTGATCTGGTTTTAATATTCCTAGTTCTGCAGATACTACAATACCTTTAAAATAATGCAAAAAATTAGAGTGACTCCAGTGGTATTCTATTATTTCTTTTATATTATCTGTAATAGAATAAAGTGGAATATTTGCAGCATGCAGTTTATGTAATAATTCTAAACTACCTGGAATTAGTGTCTGAGAGGTTTTTAATTCTAACATTAATTGTGTAATTTGTTTTTCCGAAACATTTAGCTTATTTTGATAAATAAGTATGGCTTCTTGTTCACTCAACTTTCCTAAATTTAAATCTATCCACGTAGGCTTAAGTTGCTCATAAAGTTTTATTGGATCATCTCCTGGAAACACTTTATTAATTGCTTCATAAGGTACCCAACGTACTAAAACATTTCCAACATCAAAAACAACATTTTTTATTTTCATAAATTATTTACGCGCAATAACAGATCAAAAATGATTTATTGTAGCTATAATAATATACTAATTGCAATATGGTTTTAGAATACCTAAAACCATATTGTGATCAGTATATGTTATTAGGAGAAAGATAATTATGCACGATATTATTGTTCATAAAAAAATAAACCTTAATGATTTTCAATTAACTGGTACAAATCCAGAAGAACTTTTTGAATTAGTACATTGCGACGAAAATAATCAAGAACATAAGATTCTACTTAAAGATTTACCTATTGAATTTGTTATAAAAGAGTTAACTTGTAAACAAACATTACCAGTTACTAGATTGAACATATCAATATTTGCTTGGAAAGATAACGAAACCTTACAAGAAGAATCATTAATTCATGATAAATTATTAAATAATCTATCTAAACTTAGCGAGTTATTACAACATCATCCTTACATGAAACAAGAACTAAAAGAATTAAAATTAAAATGTGGTGACGGAGGAATATTTAACTGGAGTAAAGTTAGTGGTGATTTTTCTAGAATGCTTACACAAATTAAATATACTAATATTAATAAATTAAACATAAGCAAATGCTCCGTTGTTGGAGTATGCATTAAAACTTTAGCTGTAATTCTACCTGAAACTCAAATTACTCATCTAAATATATATAGTTGTTTAATATGTTCAAAAGATAAAGAATCTGTAATTGATTTGTTTAGAATATTACCTAACACTCAAATTGCACATTTAAATATTGGTGATAATTTTTTAAAACCACAAACACTTAATGAATTACTTAAAATACTACCTTCTACTCAAATTACTCATTTAAACATAAGTATTATCAGTCTTTTATATGGTACTAATAATTGCGAACAATTACTTAAACAATTAATAGACATATTACCTCAAACCAATGTTATTTATTTTAATATATTTGAAAAAATATGGAATTCTATAGATAATCACATAAAACAAATACAACAATTAAAAGATTTATTTTATCATGATTTAAAAACAAGAAATGAAACAATTAAATTATGGTTTAGGGTGTTTAAAGATCATAGGATTGTTGGCACTCAAGCTGGCTTATTTCCTGAAGACATAAGCAAAACTATTCTATCTTTTTTATACCCTAAAATAGCTTTACACTACCACCCTACTACCGATGTTAATTACCCAGATTATGAAACACGCTTATGTGATTCGTTTGCAGATAGTCTTAAGTTGGGTGGGGTTTAAACTAGGGCTAGATCATCTAAATTTTATACTTATTACATCCACCCGGCGCCAAAGGCGCCACCCTCCTTCGAAGCGAAGGAGGGTTAAAATATACTTAAATTAAAGCTTATTATTATAAAACTAATAATAATTATCCAATCTAGTAAAAATTAAAAGTAAAGATAATTTAAAATTTATGTTAGATTTGCCCTCCTTCGCTTCGAAGGAGGGTGGCGCCTTTGGCGCCGGGTGGATGTAATAAGCAATAAATCTATGGAATGCTACTAAATTTTAGTTGCGTTTGCCTTGGGGTTTAAAAATATATTTTTCGATATTGTTGTAATTTATAGTTAGTTGCGCCCATATTTTTTAACGTACTAGCCATAATTAATATTTGTTCGTTGGTAATTAATTGTGGGTAAACTGTTGTTCTAAATTCACATGGAATTTTGCTTTCTAATAATATTTTAACACTTTCAAAAGCACGCTTTCCACTATTAGGAACTTTAGTAATTGATTCATACTGCTCGAATGGCGCTTTTATATCCATACCAACCCAATCTAGATTGGGAAGTAATGCTTTAAGACGATCTGGGTAAGGTCCTGCTGTATGTAATCCTATTTTAAAACCTAATTTTTTTACAATATGAATAGCGTTAATTAATTCTTTTTGTAAAGTAGGCTCTCCTCCACTAAAAACTACTGCCTCTAGTAAATTACGTCGTTTAATTAAAAACGATATAATAGTAGACCAGGTATATTTACTTTTTACTCTCTTAACAATTAAATCCGGATTATGGCAATAAGGGCAATCGAACGGACAACCCTGACAAAATATTACTGCAGATAAATGGTCCGGAAAATCAATGGTTGTTAATGGAACAAATCCACCAACAACTAATGAACTTGCATTAACAACATCCGCACCCAGAATCACATTCATCTTCGCATCCACTATCCATACAACAACTAGTACTAGTATTAACTTCTTTAAAATGTACTCTTTCGTTATGTTCGCTTTGCTTGCCACGATTAAATTCCGAAACAGGTCTATGATACCCCATAACACGAGTATATACCTCACAACATTGAGTACAATCTTCCTCGGCACAACATGGACAATACTTATGTTCACCATTTAAATAACCATGCTTAGGGCAAACAGAAAAAGTAGGTGTTATAGTAATATATGGTAATTTAAAATTTTCTAAAATTTTCTTAACAAGTTTTTTACAAGCTTCTCCGCTAGAGATTTTTTCGTTCATATAAAGATGAAGTACCGTACCACCAGTATATTTACTTTGCAATAAATCTTGTTTCTCTAAAGCTTCAAATGGATCCTCGGTAAAATTTACCGGTAATTGAGTTGAATTAGTATAATAAGGACTATCTTCTGTTCCTGCTTGCAAAATATCCGGAAATCTTATTTGATCTTCTTTAGCAAATCTATATGTTGTTCCTTCTGCTGGGGTTGCTTCTAAATTATACATATTACCGGTACTTTCTTGAAACGATAGCATCTTTTCTCTAATATGATCTAATAATTCACATGCAAAATTTTCTCCATATTCATCGGAAATAGAATGTTGATCTCCTGTAAAATTACGGATCATTTCATTTACTCCATTAATTCCAATGGTAGAAAAATGATTACGGAAACTACCTAAATAACGTTTAGAATAAGGGAAAAGCCCACTATCCATAAATTCTTGAATAACCTTTCTTTTAATCTCTAAACTTTCTTTGGCTAACTCTAATAATTTATCAAGTTCTTTATATAAAGTTTTTAAATCTTTGTGTAAATAACCTAATCTAGCACAATTAATAGTTACCACCCCAACCGATCCTGTTTGTTCAGCTGATCCAAATAAACCATTACCCCTTTTTAATAATTCTGTTAAGTTAAGTTGTAATCTACAACACATTGAACGGATCATATTTGGTTTTAAACTCGAATTAATAAAATTCTGAAAATAAGGAAGACCATATTTAGCAGTCATCTCAAATAATTGCTTAGCATTGTTACTATCCCATAAAAAATCTTTAGTAATATTGTAAGTTGGTATAGGGAAGGTAAATATTCGACCTTTAGCATCACCGGTTGTCATAACTTCAATATATGCTTTGTTAATCATATCCATTTCTGCTTGCAAATCACCATATGTAAATGGCATTTCTTTACCAGCTATTAGTGGGGTTTGATCTTTTAAATCTTCCGGACAAACCCAGTCAAAGGTTAAATTAGTAAACGGTGTCTGAGTACCCCAACGAGATGGTACATTTAAATTAAATATTAATTCTTGAATATTTTGTTTTACAGTTTCATAACTTAAATTATCTATACGAATAAATGGAGCAAGATAGGTATCAAAAGAACTAAATGCTTGTGCACCAGCCCACTCATTTTGTAACGTTCCTAAAAAATTAACAATTTGACCTATTGCGCTAGATAAATGTTTAGCTGGAGCAGCTTCAACTTTACCAGGAACTCCATTAAACCCTTCCGTTAATAAAGTACGTAATGACCAACCTGCACAATAACCAGCCAACATATCTACGTCGTGAATATGGAAATCAGCATTTCTATGAGCGGTTGCAATTCTTTGTGGATAAATATGACAAAGCCAATAATTAGCAATAATTTTACCAGAAGTATTTAAAATTAACCCTCCCAAAGAGTAACCCTGATTAGCATTGGCTTTAACTCGCCAATCTTTTTTAGATAAATATTCTTTAACAGTATCAACTGGGTTTACCATAGTCACGGTTCTATCTAATTCTAACACATTTGACATAGCACTATTTTTCCTTTCGAATTTTTCACAATCACAAATACATTATACTGTATTATTTATCAGCATCAACTACTATATATCGTATATTGATTAACTAAATAAATTTTTTACTTATGGTGGGATTCTGCTTGTAACATCTCAACTTCTAATGCCATAGCAGTTTGATTACAAAAATTTTCTAAGAGATGTAATTGTTCTGGAATAAGTAGTCTGCTAGGATTTTTTGGTGATACTCGTAATACTCCTACAGAACCATTAGAACCAAGTAAAGGAACGTATACTGCATTATTCTCTGGTAAAGTTTGAGTACCTAACCCTGCTACTTGTCCTAATTTATAAACCCATTCAGCAACACTTTGTTCTTTTGGAGTTAAGGCTATTACAGTATTTTCTTTATGATTTTTTCTAACATAAGGTATAAGTTTATATGTTGTAGTAGAAGTCTTAGATAACACTTCTGGTAATAATGCTAACACTTCACTATCAAATACTTGAGCTATATGATGAATCGCAATATCTAATAATTGATCTATACCTCTGGTATGAGCAAGTTGTCTATTTAAAAGATGTAATACTGCAGTACGTTGTTCTCTATTACTAAAAAAAGTCTCTAGTCTCTTAATTAGTAAGGCTAAATATACGATAACTTGAGAAGCCACTAATAACATTAACATAGTAACTAAATACTGCTTATCGCCCCATGAAGTACTTAACCCTAGATATTTGAAAAATAAAAAATTTATTATTATGCATAAAACAGCAACTATTGAACTAATTAAAATAGACAATCCATAAACTTTGGTTTTTTTAGTCCGCTTAGGATTTTTAAAATCGTTACTTAAAATATATAAATCTAGATCATTACAAGAAGACACTAATATATTTGCCAAGCTAGGATTAAATATTTCCTTCCAGCGAGCTCTAGGGCTTTTACCTAAAATAATTCTAGTAATATTACAATTTTTAGAAAATTTTATAATTTCTTTAGCAATATCTACTCCACCTATAGTTAAAGCTTCACCGCCCAATTGTTCAACTAACTGCAAATTTCTAATAACATTATTACGTTCCTCTGCGGTCAATCTCTCTTTTGGCACTTCTATATGTATCGCCACCCACTTAGATTTAAGTCTTTTGGCCATCCTGAAAGTAGCACGAATTAATCTAGAAGCAGCACCTAGATCTGTTCCTATACATACTAATAATCGTTCTGTTGTAGGCCAAATTTTCTCTATTGATCCATGCATCCTATGCAATAACTCTTCAGCTGAGGCTTGCTCGGACGTGATTCTTAATGCTAATTCTCGTAATGCAATTAAATTATCTTTCCGAAAAAAATGATCTGTAGCTAAACCAATAACCTCAGACGATATATACACTTTTCCTTCTTTTAAACGCTTTATAAGATCTTCTACCGGTAAATCTATTAATTCTATAGCTCGCGCTCTTTCTAAAATGGTATCTGGTACAGTTTCTCGAACAACAACATTAATTAATTGGTTAATAATATTATTTAAGCTTTCTATATGTTGAACATTAACCGTAGTATAAACGTCTATTCCTCTATCTATTAATTCTAAGATATCTTGCCAACGTTTAGTGTGCCTTGCTCCAGGAACATTACAATGAGCCATTTCGTCAACTAAAACTAATTTGGGATTACGCTTAAAAACTAAATCTAGATCAAATTCAAAGATCTCCTTACCTCGATAATTAATAATACTTTTAGGAAGCACTTCTAATTTTTCTAATAAGTTTTCGGTTTCTTGCCTACCATGAGTTTCTACTAATCCAACGACTACGTCGACTCCTGCCTTGCGTTGCTCTATAGCACTCTCTAACATGGCATATGTTTTACCGACCCCAGGAGCAGCCCCTAAAAAAATTTTTAGTTTACCTTGCTTATCTAATAATTGTTCTAATTCTTCTTTTTTTATATAATCTAATAATTCTTTTGGACTAGGACGTTGATTCGAAGGTAGATCCATTTACTTTATCTCATCTAGGGCTAAGTTTAACTTTAATACATTGATCCTTGTTTCACCTAAAAAACCAAATTGAGGATTTTCTGTAAATTTATTAACTAAATTCATAATAGTATCTTCTGATAATTTACGTACTTTAGCGATCCTTGTTGCTTGATAACGTGCTGCATCTAAACTAATGTGTGGATCTAAACCGCTTGCAGAAGCTGTAACTAATTCTATAGGGATAGGTTTATCAGTTAGGTTGGTTTTTTTAAGAGCTATAATTTTATTTTTTATATTTATAATTAATTGTTTATTAAGAGGACCTAAATTAGATCCACCAGAATTCATAGTGTTATAGGGAAACCCCGAAGTAGCAGAAGGCCGCCCCCAAAAATATTTAGGATCTTCGAATAATTGACCAAGTAATTCAGAACCAACGATTTTTTGATCTTTAACAATTAAACTGCCGTTAGCCTTAAATGGGAATAAAGCTTGCGCTAAACCAGTAATTAATAACGGATAAATTATACCGGTTATAATCGTAATTATTAATAATAATTTTAAAGCTATTTTTAATGCAATTTTATATTGCGTCATATATTAAAACACCCCAAAATAACATCGATTAATTTAATACCAATAAATGGCACTATTAAACCACCAACCCCATAAATTAAAACATTAGTTCTTAACAAAACAATTGCAGCAACACCTTTATAACTTACACCACATAATGCTAAAGGGATCAAACACAACATGATTAACGCGTTAAAAATAACTGCAGATAAAATGGCGCTTTGAGGTGTATTTAAGTGCATAACATTTAAATTATTTAAAACTGGATAAGTATTGGCAAAAGCAGCTGGAATAATAGCAAAATATTTAGCCACATCATTGGCAATACTAAATGTTGTTACTGTTCCTCTTGTCATTAAAAGTTGTTTGCCAATTTTAATTATCTCAATAAGTTTAGTAGGATTAGAATCTAAATCGATCATATTACCAGCTTCTTTAGCAATTTGAGTTCCGGTATTCATAGCAACTGCTACATCAGCTTGCGCCAAAGCAGGAGCATCGTTAGTTCCATCACCAGCCATAGCCACTAAACGACCTTCTGATTGTAAATTTCTTATTAAATTAAGTTTATCTTCTGGGGTGGCTTGTGCTAAAAAATCATCTACTCCCGCTTCAGCAGCGATTGCTGCTGCTGTAAAAAAATTGTCTCCAGTAACCATAATGGTTTTTATTCCCATCCGCCTAAGTTCGGCAAATCGTTCGCGAATTCCCCCTTTTACAATATCTTTTAAAACAACTATCCCTAATAATCTTATTCCTTCTACAACCAACAATGGTGTCGAACCTTGTTTAGATATATTATCTACTAAAGTATGCACTGAATTATCAACTTGACCGCCTTTAGATATAATATAAGAAATTATAGAATCTGGTGCTCCTTTTCTTATTTCGTAACCTTTAAAAGTTACACCGCTTATGCGGGTTTGCGCCGAAAAAGGAATAAAAACCGCACCTAAATCTTGCATGTTCCTAGCTCTAATTCCATATTTTTCTTTAGCTAAAACAACGATACTACGACCTTCGATAGTTTCATCTGCTAAAGAAGAAAGTTGCGCAGCATTAGCTAAAATTTTTGTTGGTACATTACCTATAGGAATAAATTCACTTGCTTGACGGTTGCCTAATGTAATAGTGCCAGTTTTATCTAACAGCAATACATTAATGTCACCTGCAGCTTCGATTGCTCTGCCAGACAACGCAATTACGTTACGTTGAATCATACGATCCATACCTGCAATACCAATAGCAGAAACAAGACCACCAATAGTAGTTGGAGCCAAGCACACAAACAACGCTATTAGTACTGTTATTGTAACTATTTTACCAGCTTGCATTGCCTCGACACTATATATAGAATAGGGCAATAATGTAGTGCATACTAACAAAAAAATTATTGTAAGGGTTGCTAGTAAAATACTTAATGCTATTTCGTTAGGAGTTTTTTGTCGCTTTGCTCCCTCAACTAAATTGATCATGTGGTCTAAAAATGTCTCCCCAGGATTGGCAGTAATTTTAATAATCAACCAATCTGAAATAATCTTGGTACCGCCAGTTACTGCACTTCGATCACCGCCACTTTCACGAATAACTGGAGCACTCTCACCTGTAATAGCACTCTCATTAACAGAAGCAATCCCCTCCACAACTTCACCATCTACTGGAATATAATCTCCTTCTTCAACTAAAACATGCTGGCCTATTCGTAATTCAATAGATTTAACTAAAGTAAAAGCAGATTTATTAAGCGGATTTTCAAGCTTTTTTGCTTGAATTAAATGACGAGCTTTACGTAAAGATGCAGCCTGAGCTTTACCGCGCGCTTCAGCAATAGCTTCGGCAAAATTAGCTGATAATAAAGTAAACCATAACCAACAACTAATAGCACAAACAAAACTAATTGGCTCTTCTGATTTAATTAAAATGGTGTGTATAGCTAAACATGTAGTCATTATACTACCCATATAAACCGTAAACATTACCGGATTTCTAAT
>JBEKHL010000047.1:0-11613 GCA_050012295.1 Gammaproteobacteria bacterium | reverse complement strand
CCTAATAAAGGGACTACTCCTAATCCTGCAGAACAAAAAATTACCAAAACTAGCGAAAACAAAGCCCAAACACCAAAACCATCTGATTCCTCTACCACTACTAGACCATCGAGCCCCAGACCAGGACGATAATTTACTCTTTATTCCACCCCAACTTCTCTCTTAACATATTAAAATAATTATATTCAACTGGATGAATTAATTTTAATTCCTTAGGGTATTTTGTAATATTTATTTGATCACCAACAGATAGTTTTACATAATTTTGTCCATCGAAACTTAAACCACAGTCAGTATTGTTAGGATGATCTAAAAGCTTTAATTCAATTATGCTGTCTTCGTGAATTACTAATGGTCTAGAGCTTAATGTATGTGGAGACATTGGTACTAAATTAAAAATTTTTAAAGTTGGATATAAAATAGGTCCACCAGCAGATAAAGAGTAAGCGGTAGATCCGGTTGGGGTAGCCATAATTAAACCATCAGCACGCAACTGTAATACAAATTGGCCATCAATAAAAATTTCAAATTCCATTAATCTAGGGATGGTTCCATTATATAAAACTATATCGTTTAGTGCACAAAGTTTAATAGTTTTTTTGGCGTTTGGTTGTTTTATACTAGCTTGTAATAAACTACGTCGTTCTTCGATATATTTTCCAGATAAAATTGCCGTTAAACTAGATTTAATTTTATTAAAATTTAAATCTGCTAAAAAACCTAATCTGCCTTTATGGATCCCCAATACAGGAATGTTATAATTAATCATTGTTCTAGCGGCGCTTAGAAAACTGCCATCTCCACCAATTACTATTATTAAATCGCAAGATTTTTTTAAAACTTCGGTATCTAAATCGTTACCTAAATATAAATTACAGTTTTGTTGCTTTAAAATTTTAGTAACTAAAGTTGCAGCAGTTTTAATGCCAGATATTTGTGATTTGTCTAAATCAGCAGTAATTTTTTTTACAAATAATCCAATATTTTTGAATTTTTTAAAATTTTTCATATAAGTCTCTTGAAAAGATATAAATAGTCCTTATTTATTATATTTATTAATAGAATATTAAGCATTTAAAATATTTATAGCAAATAAGAGGTAATTGTGGATATGGGCGAGAATACAGAATTAAATCCATCGTTAGAGGAAAATTTAGATTTAGAGACAATACAACAAAAGATATCACAATTACAAGCAGAGTTAATTGCTGCAGAAAATAAGGCGGCTGAAAATTGGGAATTATTATTAAGGACTAAGGCGGACGAAGAAAATACTCGTAAACGGGCTAGGCTAGATGTAGAAAGTGCCCATAAATATGGCATAGAGAGATTTGCACGTAGTATGTTAAATATAGTAGATAGTTTAGAACGCGGAATTGAGTTATCTAATACTAATAATAATGAACAAGATCAAGCGAATCAAAATAATATAATTAAAGGCTTAAAAGAAGGGATGGATCTTACTCTTAAGTTATTATTAGATACTTTGGACCAATTTGGTATAAAAATGTTAAATCCAGTTGGAGAAATGTTTAATCCAGTGCAGCATGAGGCGCTTTCCATGCAGGAACAAGAAAATTCCGTTCATAATAGTATATTGTTGGTAGTACAAAAAGGCTTTATTATGCACGATAGAGTGTTAAGGCCAGCTAGAGTTATTGTAGCTAAAAATACTAATTTAGATTCTTAAATTAGAAAGATTGTTAAATTTTAATATTTAGCCTTGATTTTTTATTTTTTGGACTTATTTACAAGTAATATAGATTAAATTTTTATAGATTGTATGGGGGAAGTTGTAATGGCAGAAACTATTATAGGTATTGATTTAGGCACAACTAATTCTTGTGTAGCAATTTTGGAAGGTACAACTCCAAAAGTTATTCCTAATAGTGAGGGTGATAGAACGACTCCATCTATTGTTGCATACACAGACAACGGAAAATTAGTTGGTGTAACAGCTAAAAACCAGCGTGTTACTAATCCAAAGCATACGTTATTTGCTATTAAGCGACTAATTGGACGTCGATACGATGATGAAGTGGTTGCTAGAGATCGCGATATAGTTCCTTATCAAATTATAAAATCAGATAATGGAGATGCTTGGGTACAAATAGATGATCAAAAATTAGCCCCTCCACAAATTTCTGCAGAAGTATTAATTAAAATGAAGAAAACCGCAGAAGATTATTTGGGTAAAACTGTAACTTCTGCGGTTATTACTGTACCTGCTTATTTTAACGATTCCCAAAGACAAGCAACTAAGGATGCTGGGCGTATTGCAGGGCTAGAGGTAAAGAGAATTATTAACGAACCAACTGCAGCAGCGTTGGCATATGGTTTAGATAAACAAAGTGGTAATGCCATAATTGCTGTTTATGACTTAGGTGGTGGTACGTTTGATATTTCTATTATAGAAATAGCGGATGTTGATGGAGAAAGGCAATTTGAAGTATTGGCTACCAATGGAGATACTTTTTTAGGTGGCGAAGATTTTGATATGAGAATTATTGATTTCTTAGTAAGTGAATTTAAAAAAGATACTGGAGTTGATCTTAAAAATGATTCAATAGCATTGCAACGTTTAAAAGAAGCTTCAGAAAAAGCTAAAATAGAATTATCTTCTAAAGAGCAAGCAGATATTAATTTACCATATATAACTGCTGATGCGAGTGGTCCTAAGCATTTAAATATCAAACTTACTAGAGCTAAATTAGAATCTTTAGTAGACGATCTAGTTACGGGAACTATATTACCATGCGAAAAAGTATTAAAAGATTCTGGTAAAAGTTTAAATGATATTTCATCGGTTATTTTAGTAGGTGGCCAGACTAGAATGCCTAAAGTACAGCAGATTGTACAAGATTTCTTTAAAAAGACTCCAAGAAGAGATGTTAACCCTGATGAAGCTGTAGCCGTTGGTGCTGCTATTCAAGGTGGGGTATTGTCTGGTAGTGTTAAAGACGTATTATTATTAGATGTAACTCCATTGTCCTTAGGGCTAGAAACTATGGGTGGTGTTATGACAAAACTTATTGAACGTAATACTACTATTCCTACTAAAAAAAACCAGGTATTCTCTACAGCTTCAGACAATCAAACTGCAGTAACTATTAGAGTATTTCAAGGTGAACGGGAAATGGCATCTGGTAATAAATTGTTAGGGCAATTTGATTTGCAAGATATTCCTCCTGCTCCTAGAGGGATGCCTCAGATAGAAGTAAGTTTTGATATTGATGCTAATGGTATTTTGAGAGTTTCTGCTAAAGATTTAGCTACTAATAAAGAGCAAAAAATTGAAATTAAAGCATCTAGCGGTTTAAATGAACAAGAAATAAATAAAATGGTTAAAGATGCAGAAGCTCATGCCGAAGAAGATCGTAAATTGCATGATTTAGTAACAGTACGTAATCAAGCAGATACCATGATTCATGCTAGTGAAAAGGCAATTAAAGATGCTGGTGATAAAGTGACTGCAGACGAAAAACAACGTATAACCGATGCTATTAGTAATTTAAAAGAAGCATTAAAAGGTAACGATAAGACATTAATTGAATCTAAATTGCAAGTATTGCAAGAGGCTTCACATAAATTAGCTGAACATATGTATCAACAAGCAGCGCAAGCCCAACAAAATACTGCTCAAGCGGATAATTCTAGTACCTCTTCTAGCAACAACAGTAGTAAAGGTAATACAGTGGATGCTGAGTTTGAGGAAATTAAGGATAATAAGAAGTAAATAAATGCAAAAAAAACAAGATTATTATGAAGTTTTGGAAGTAAGCCAAAATGCTAGTGACGTTGATATAAAAAAATCTTATCGTAGAATGGCAATGAAATATCATCCAGATCGAAATCCTGGCGATAAATCTGCAGAAGAAAAGTTTAAAACGGTTCAGCAAGCATACGAGGTACTTTCCGATCCACAAAAACGTAAAGTATATGATGCTTATGGTCATGCAGGAGTAGATGCATCTAGCGGTTATGGTGGTGGTGCTAGTGGTTTTCATGGGGAACACCAGGGCGGCGCTAGTTTTGAAGATGTTTTTGGCAGCATTTTTGGTGATGTATTTGGTCATGCCGGAGATAGTAGGGGATTCAATAGAGGTGGGCAATCTCAGGTTAAAAAGGGATCTGATTTGCGTTATATTGCCGATCTATCTTTAGAAGATGCAATACATGGTACTAATATTACTATTAAAGTAAATATTCCAGTTGGTTGTAAGGGATGTAATGGTAGTGGTGCAAAGGATGGGGCAAAACCAACAGCTTGCGGTACTTGTCATGGGCAAGGGCAAGTTCGTATTCAACAAGGGTTTTTTTCTATACAACAAACTTGTCCATCTTGTGGTGGTGCTGGTACAGTAATTACAGATTATTGTAAAAAATGTCGAGGTACTGGTCGGGCAGAAGAAAGTAAAACTCTATCGGTAAAAATACCTGCTGGGGTTGATAATGGTGATAAAATTCGATTAAGTGGAGAAGGTGAGGCTGGGTTTAGAGGTGGCAAAGCCGGTGATTTATATGTACAAGTTAGGGTGAAAGAACATGCTATTTTTAAACGAGAAAATAGTGATTTATATTGTAAAATACCAATTAGCTTTGCTTTAGCAGCTGTTGGTGGAGAAGCAGATGTACCAACATTTAGTGGGCCGGTAAAATTAAAGATCCCTGCGGAAACTCAAACTGGTAAAGTATTTCGTTTGCGTGGCAAGGGAGTAACTACTATTAGAAAAGAAGGTCCAGGAGATTTATTTTGTGAAGTAACTATTGAAACTCCGGTTAATCTTAATAAAGAACAAAAAGAATTACTTCAAAAATTTGACGAAAGTGTTAGTTCTAATAACAAACATAATCCTTTAACCCAGTCTTGGGTACAAATGGTAAAAAATTTATTTAGAGAATTTTAATGTTAAAAATTGCGTTAAGTGGTGCCAATGGAAAAATGGGCAAAGCAATTATAGCGGCTGCTAAAAAAGATCCGGATGTGGTTATTGCAGTAAAATTAATAAAAACAGAGCAAAAAATTAATTTATTAGAAGAATTACAAAAAGTAGATGTATTTATAGATTTTTCTAACTCAGTTGGTTGTGAAAATTATTTAAAAATTTGTAGGAAATTAAAAATTCCTATGGTTATAGGGACTACGGGTTTTTCTATAGAACAAAAACAAGAAATAGCAAAAACTGCAGAAGAGATCCCAATACTGTTTGCTCCAAATATGAGTATAGGTGCTAATATAAGTTATTATTTATTAGAGTGTTTAAGCAAAATGTGGTCTTACGATAATCATAAACAAAAAATTGTTGAAATTAAAGAAGTCCATCATAAAAATAAAAAAGATGCTCCTTCAGGTACTGCATTAAAAATGGCAGAGGTTATTAAACAAAATTCTTCAGAAGATTTGCAAATTAATTTTACTAGTAAGCGAGTTGGTAACGTTAAGGGAAAGCACCAAGTTAAATTTACTAATTTATACGAAGAAGTTATTATAAAACATAAAGTTAAAAATCGTAGTTGTTTTGCTAAAGGGGCATTATTTGCCGCTAAATCATTAGTAAATAAGCCTAATAATTTATATAGTTTATCTGATTTGATTAATTATTGAGATGGTGTAGCGCCAGGAGTAAGGTTTTGGTATTGGGTTGTGCTATTTTGTAGTTGTTTACTTTTGTTTTTAGCATCTTTCATGCTGTTTACAGTATCTTGATCTAACACACCAGACATGGCGTTAGCTTGACCAGCTTGAGAAGAAACTAAAGTTGCTAATAGCGCTTCGATTCGTTCGTTTTGTTGAAATTTATTATATTCCATCCACAATTTAAATGCTTCTACTTCTAGTAATTCCATAAGTAATTGGCTGACAGGTAAATTATTAAGATTGCTAAACCAATTTGGATCGGTTAAGCGTCTAAACGATTCATCGTGCATGATTTGCATTATAGAAAAAGAGTTATAGCTAGAAGGTAATTGGCTTGCTATATTTTGAGCAGGTGGTGTTGGTGTTGGATTTAATGAATCGATCACTGTTGGATTTAAACGTCTTGCCATTATTCCATTTAAACTATTTTTAGCTATGGTTAGAGGTGCTTGTGCAGCAATTAAATTAGCAATATCAGTTTCGTTTGCAGAAAAGTTAGTCAATAAAGTATTTAATTGAGTGTTAGGAAAAGGTTCGATAAGAGAACGTATTACACCAAAAGAAGCATTTAAAAATGGATCCGCTGGATCGGTAAAATTTAGAGAATTAAAAATATTTGATGGTTTTATTATAGTATAAATACCTGTAGTTGGGTTAAAAGTACATTCTGGTATATTATTTTGTTCTATATTTAGATTTGAATTACAAGAAGTTCTAGCATAATCTGTTATAAATTGCACTTGAGGGGAGGTAGTTATAGTTGTTCCGTCAAAATTTATAAGATGTAATCCATAGTTAAGATCGTTTGTTTCTGCAGTTGAGATATAAGCGTGTACTCCAGTTTCTATAAGAGGTATAACTGTTCCTGCATTTTGTTGAAAAACTGAAGGAGTAAGTGGGGTCGTAGACGTAGCGCCGCTGGAACTAGAACCAGCACTAGTGCTAGAGCCAGTACTGCTACTAGTACTAGTAGAAGAACCACCGTCAGCGTAGACATTATTAAATATAGTCAATAATGTTAACAATATTGATGTTGCAATATAATCTTTTAACATAGGTATCCCCAAATAACTTTACCTATTTTTGTATCGGAAAGATTAATTATTGCTTTAATTAATTTTTATTGGGCTTAAACAATTGAGTTTCAAAATTAATAATTTTTTCAGCTAAGGATATGTCATCTAATACTAAAGATTTATTGTTAAGCGCTTGTTTAATTTGTGCAACTTTTTCCAAGTCTACTTTAGGTTGTTCGGCAATTTGTTGAGTTAAGATTTTTATAAATTCTGGTTGTAAATAAAAATCTACTACATCATAAGGATCTGTTTTAGTTGTGGTGTTATTGGCAGTATTATTAGAGTGTTCTAAAATTTTATGACTCATAATTTACCTCTTGTAACAATCTAGAAGTTAATACAGTATTTTGTTTAACAGACGTTTTTAAAATTAATCCAATTATATCATCTGGTTCAGTATAATAATGATCTTTTAATTGTAACACGTTAATTTTTTTACGTGTTAAATCTTCTTTATTGATAATATGTGATTTAGGTAAAGATTTTTTAGCAGAGATAGCATTTGCAAAAAATTTTATGTTTACTGGGATATATACTTTCCATGCGTTTTGATCTTTGCATTCTGCAACAACAGTTGCGCGTTGATTAATAGTTGAATGGCTTGGGAAAAAGTAATTAATATTTTTGTTACAAATTTTATTGTTAATAGTTTTATTATCTAAAATTTTTATGGTAATAGTTTTTAAGTCTGCAGTTTTATGATGAGTTTGTATTTCTTGTTTTATAAAATTTTTTGTGCCAAAAACTATATCGTTTTGATTTTGATAGCTATAGACGTTGCTAATGGGTAACGTAAAAAAGATTATTGTAAAGGCCAACAAATTTAAATTAATCCTCATAAGTATAATTGCCCATAGTTTAGTGTAATTACCCCTCATTATAATTATATATTAAATATTTTGACCATAAACCAAACTTTGTTGATATAATTTTTCCCAAATAGCAAGCCATCCATGATAATGATCTATATTTTTTAAAATTATATAATTAGCAATCTTGGGTTGAGTATTATTATATTTATTAAAAGAATTAACTTTAGTAACAAAATTTTTTATTACGTCAATTGGAATAATTTGATCATTTTCACCAATATAATGGACTTGAGGAATATGGCTTAAATTTTTAGCAAAATTTATTAAATTAAGAGATTGATGTAGTTTTGTAGTTTTGTGAAATTCACTTACAGCATCATGATCTAAATTACCAGCTATAGTAGTAAGCGATTTAACGTCTGAGCGAATACTTGCTATAATTCCAGCAATAGTTGCACCACCAGAATAACCAATTAAATGTATGTCTTGTTTTTGATTATTTATAAAATTTTTAAAATTAGTTACTACTTCATTAATAGAATTTACTACTGGTTCGGAATATCTAGCTGTTGACCAATATTGGTAAGAACAATTATGATCTAGCTTATGAGTGGTAAATTGACATGGTCTGGCTATATAAATTACGTTGGGACGTTGATCTAGACTGGCTAATTTTAAAGTTAATGGATCACGTGGAGTCGGGTTGCTAGAGAGTTTATACTTAGAAATCCATGCTTGTCCATCACCTTCTATGTAGATGTATAAAGGCTTACTGGGATCTATATGTTTTATAGTTCTGGCGTAACTAGTTATTATAAAATGTTTAGTGGTATGTAATTGTTTATATAGATTAGCTTTGTTGGCTATTTTATTTGGATCATTTTGACAGCCAATTAAACTTAAACTGAAAATTAGTATTAATAACAGCTTTTTAATTTTAAAACACCGAAAACTCATATGCATTCAGTATCCAATACGCAATTATATTTGTAATTTCACTATTATAATCTATTATTAAACTTACGGATAGTTTGTTTGCTAACGCATAACAATTTTATTGTCGGAGCTAAAGTAACATGCCACGGATTATAGGCTCTCCAAAAAATAAACCCCATTCTTTTAAGGAAAAAGTTTTAGTTTTATTTTTGATAGGACAAATAACTAATGTTTCTTGGGGAACGGTGGTTTCTCTTCCTGCTAATGAAAACATTTATATTGGTTATCTTGATTCTTCGAGCGGTACTACGAGTATTATGCTTGAGCCTAGCGGTACTTATAGTTCTAAAATGAAAAATGGCTATTTTGCTGGATTAGGATCTACAGGCGGCTTATATCTAAATCAGTTTAATACTTCTGGTGATTATATAGTAATTACCAGCGATGCTGCTAGTACTGCTGGTAATACTACTACTATTCCTACCGATCTAACTACTATTAACGATGCTGCTAGTGCTACTAGTAGTTATATAACGAGTTATAATCTTACAACAGATATTATTGATTCTTATTCTTTACCAATAAATAATACTACCGTTGGACAACTAATAGTTGGAGGGGTTGCTACTGCAACAAACAATATAGGTATGTATGTAGGCGATGGAAACGGAGACTATACTTTAGGTAGTACTACTACAGGACCAGCAACTTCTACGAAAAATTGTGAAATAACCATACTTGGTAGTGGTCTTAGTAGTAATGGTAGTATAAGTACTACTGGTAATAGCGCTATTTCTGTTGGAACTAGTGCACTTAGTTCTAGTGAATCTTATGGCATAATTAATAATACCAGCATTACTAGAACTGATACTGGTACTGTTATAGATATGACTAAAGCTAATAGTACCGGAACTATTACTATAACAAACAACGGAACAATTACTGCCGCAACTGGAAGTAAAGCTATAGATTTTACTGGGGCTACCGCTGCTCTTAGCTTAACGTCGAGCGGGACTATTACTGGCGACATTTATACTGGAAGTAGTACTAGCAATGCTATTAATATAAGTGGCGGTAGTATTGCTGGTAATATTAATGGTGGAACGGCAGGAACAACTACTTTAACTACAACAAATAACCCAACTATTACAGGTGCTATAACTCTTCCTGCAACAGCTAATGTATTAAATATAGGTAATACTAGTGGGGAGCCTGCTAATTTTTCTACTGGCGGCAATATTACTAATGCTCAAACAATTCATGTTTATAAAATTACTGACGCAACTGCCACTACAACTAATAATGCTTTTACTATTAATAATAGCGTAACTGGGGTTAGTACTTCTCTTACTACCGATCAGTATACTACTGCTACGGTTACTAGTGGTGCTACACTTTCTGGATCTGGCTCCGTGATTAATAATGGTGATTTAGAAATATATTCTAGTAATATTAGTATGCCAATAACCAATAATGCTACGGGTTCTGTAAATGTCAATAGTGGCGGCAGTATTTCTCAGACGTTAACTAATTCAGGAACGTTGAATTTAAATGCAGGCAGTACTGTTGGTGCTGCTGTAAATTTTAATGCCGCAAGTGGAGTGGCTTTAAATATTAATAGTGGTAATGGAATTTCAAATATACCCACAGTGACTGGAGCTATAGCTGGATATACTACTGCCATTGATACTAATAACGTTAATATCAATGGTGCTTTTAGTACTGGCGGCACAATAAGTGGAGTTGGCAATATTGTTGCGTACGGAACAGGAACTAAGTTTACGGTTATAGATTATATAACTAATTTTGCTAATTTTACAGTAGAATCTGGCGCAACAACAATAGTTGGTTCTGGTGGAAAAATTTCTACTAGTCAGGCTTCTGGGGTTCTAAACAATTACGGGGCTTTAACATTAAACCAAGGTGGTGTTATCGATGTTCCGGTAAGTTTTGGTGTTACAAACGGGGCGATTTTAACCGTCAATGGTAATTCTACAACTGCAGGTCCAATAACTAAAGCCATAACTGGGTATGCCAGTTATGGTGGAGATAATAATACTGTTAGCGTTGTTAGTAATTTTGCTACCAGTAATACGATAACTGGGGTTGGTAATATTAGCGTATCAGGAACTAGTGGTAGCCTTACTACATTTGCAGTTAACAATTCTATAACTGGTGTTGCCAAGAGCTTTACAATTGGAACTAATACTACAACAGCAGTAAGTGGTTCTGGGGTAAGTATTGCAGGTAATGGTGTATTAACAAATTCAGGTGCTTTAACTTTAAGTTCCGGCGCTAGCATTAGCATGCCTATGGTTTTTGGTGCAGCAAGTGGAGCAGCTTTAACTATTAATAATGGTACTGTAACCGAACCAATAACTGGTTATTCTGGCAATAATACTGTTGGGGATGGTAATATTATAAATATTAATAGTTCTTTTAGTAGCGACACTACCAATGGAACAATAAGCGGTGTTGGTAATATTAATGTGTCTGGAACTGGAACCGTATTTACTGTTAATAAGGCTATAACCAAACTTTCTAATAATTTTAACATAGGATCTGGAGCTGGAGTTGTAGTAGCTAGTGGTGGAAGTATTTCTAATGGTAATAGTAAAGGAGTACTAACTAATTTAAGTGCTTTAACCTTAAATTCAGGCGGAACCATTGATATTCCTGTAGCTTTGGGTAAATCCACCGGAGTAAGTTTAGTTGTTAGTGGTGGTATTATAGACCAACCTATAACTGGTTTTGCTGGCACTGGAGGGGATAATAATGTTATTACTATAAATGGTACTTTTAGTACTGGCAGCACAATAAGTGGTGTTGGTAATATTAGCGTATCCGGTAGTAACACTACGTTTAATGTTAATAATCCAATAAGCAATCTTGCTTCTGGTTTTACTATAGGAACTGGTTCTGCAGCCGTAGTAAATAACGGTGGAAATATTTCTAGTAGTAGTGGTAGCAGCTGGAATTTGACTAATTCTGGATCGTTGACTTTAAATCCTGCCGGAACAATCAGTGTTCCGGTAGCTTTTGGAGTTGCAAGCGGTGCAAGTTTAACTATTAACGGTGGAACTATTGGACAACCTATAAATGCTTGGTCTGGCGCTGGAGTAGACGCTAATAATATTAATATAAATGGTAA
>JBEKHL010000046.1:0-11647 GCA_050012295.1 Gammaproteobacteria bacterium | reverse complement strand
AGTAGAGAATAATATAAAATGCACGATAAACTTACCCTCCTTCGCTTCGAAGGAGGGTGGCAGCGTTAGCTGCCGGGTGGATGATAAAATGAAAGAAAGTTACACTTTTAGTCGCACCCGAATGCATAGCAGGGAAAAAAATTTAAATGCCCCCTGAGCTTAAAGTATATATCTTTTAAATTCTAGGCCTCTTTCTTAATGACATAGGATGAGTAGAGCTGGTAGATACGGTTGGTTCTGCTTCAACAGGAACAACTTCGGTGAAACTAGTATTTCTACTAGAGGTAGCATGATCCCAACTAATAACAGAATGTTGAGTAAAGCCAAATCTAGACAAATTACGATTAATAGTGTCCTGTATAGATTTTAAATCATCAATATGGTGACTAAACAATTTTGGAAAGAATTTATGCAAACCACCCATAGATCTAACAGTATCCCAAAATGCTCGAGTACAAGCACCATTAGTACCAGTATCTGCTGAAGTTTGATTTTCTTCACAACCACTAATAATTCGTAATTCACCACCCTCACAATTAGGAGCTCGCATATTTAACGATCGTTTTTTTCCACCACTATAATGATTATGTTTGCCAGTATCTGGGTCATAACTATACTTTACTGAAGCATCAAGGCTAAATAGTTCGTTTACAGTAGTAGCGCCAGGATTAAAATGTAAATTTAATCCACCTTCAACGGTTAAAGCACGGTTTTCTGGATCTATAGGAGCTGTTACTTGTTCTGCAATAGCGTTATTAACACCTCTCCATTCACTTGGACCATGGTAATGAGCAAAATCGTATTTTAGATCCCCTATAGTTCCAGAATGACAAGAATCAGACAACATTAAAAAATTAACATTTTTTGGAATATTTGAAATTATACCATGAATTTCATCATCAGTAATTTCGCTATCTACGGTTCTTCTTATACCATTAACTATAATGGTTCGTCTATTTATAAAATCAATTGGACAAATAGTCTCATCGTAACCATCTTCTTCGTCACCCTCTAGATCTGGCACTTGACTACCATGCCCACTATAATGAAATATTAATGTGTCGCCAGGTTGAGCATTATTAACTAAATCATTTAATTTTCCTAAAATATTATCTCTAGTAGGTTTGGTTGGAGTGTCGTCAGTCATTAGTTCTATTTTTGCTGTTGGATATTCTGTTAAAACTTGTTTTCTTGTGTTAATAACATCGTTTATACAACCGCCTAGTTCGTTTCTAGTGCCGCGGTAATTAATTCCTACCAATACTGCTTTAACATTGCCGTCTTCAATAGTTTTAATGCTATCATCCTGATTTTTCTTTTGTTTCTTTTTTGATGGCATATATAGACTCTCCTTGTCTTATAATTAGAATTTGTATTTAGGTCTGACAGTTAAAAATAACGTATAATTATTATAGCATAATAGTTATATTTTTTTTATTAATGGCATATTAAGATAATTATTTATTCCTAATAATTTTTGATAAATTACGGTGTTAGTTATAACATTTTGTACATATTGACGAGTATCTTTAAACGGTATGGTTTCTATCCAAATATCTGCAGCAATATCATAATTTGGCAACCATTTTTGTACGCGATTAGGACCAGCATTATATGCGGCAGTTGCTACTACTAAATGTTTATAACGATCTAACATTAATTGTAAATATTTGCTACCTAATTTTACGTTATTATTAATATCTAATATATCACTATGATTTCTTAAATTTATATTTATAGTTTTAGCAACCATAAATCCAGTTTTTGGCATAAGCTGCATTAATCCTAATGCCCCAGCATAAGATTTAACATGAGGCCTAAAAGCGCTTTCTTGTCTAGTTACAGCAAACACCCAAGCTGGATCTAATCGATTTTTTTTAGCTTCATTAACAATATGTTGCGCATAATATTGAGGAAATCTTAAAGATAAATCATCTTGTTGTTTAGCATCTGATAGTGCCGTAATTGCCCAATTAGGTATATTTAAACTATCTGCTAGTTTTGCAGCAGCATGTAATTCCCATTCCACCATATTTTTTAAAGCTATATTCCATTCTTGGCTAGCTTTTGTTAGTCTATCTAATTGTAATAATTCGTAGGCACGTTGAACAGCTTTGTTTTTCAAAACAACATCCATTTGTGCTGAACTAACATTGACTGGCTTAAATTTAAAACTATATGGTCTTAATAACTTGGAACTAGATAAAAATCCGTAATAACTACGTTTGCTTGATAATTCTATTAAAATATTTTTTCCATCTAACGATCGCTGTTGCATATCTAATGCTCTAGCATACCAATATAACCATTTTTCTTGTTCTTTAAAGTTATCAGGGAGATCTTTATAAATTTCAACAACCCAATCCCATCTAGCTTGTTTAAGAGCTAAAATTAATTGCAAATTATATACTTCTTGATCTCTATAATCTTTATGTATTTTTTTTAACCACTCCCAAGAATTATGGTGTGAATCTTTAGCTAATGACACTGCTATCGCTCTCACTATGTAGTTAAAGTGTCGTTCTGTAAATTTATGCATTCCTGATAAAACTTGCCAAATTTTAACTGCTTTTTCTGGTTCTTTTTTAGAAATTTTTAAAATGCTATGCATTAAAATTTCTGGAATAGCAGGGTGGGTATTATTAGTAAAATAATGTTTTTTAACAATTAAAAACGGATTGCTATCCATTTTAATCCACAACTCTACGATAGGATGTTCCATTTTTGGTAAATAATTATTTGCCAAAAATCTTGCAAAATTAATATTATTAGCGGTTATTGCTAATTTTATTCGTTGCCAAATCATTGGACGAGTCATTAATCCATGTTGTTTCCAGGCATCAAATACTGCGTCACAAGATTTTGGTTGACCTGAACTGCTTAACCAAATTTTTTTTATTTTTTCATCAAAACTTTCTAAATTATTATTAAATTTATTCTGTGCTTGAATAAAATAACACTCTAATTCAACATTATCTGTTTCTTTGTACATCTCTAAAAAATCTTTCCATTTATGTTGTTTAGCAGAATGTAATAACCAAGCATTCCGTAATGGCTCGACTAACGGGGTGTCTTTATAGTTACTAACAAAATCCTTTAATTGGGGTAAAGAAACTTCTCTTATTGATTGTTGTAATGCCATAAACTTTAAATATGGAAATAACGGATAACTAGATAAATTTTTAGAAAATTTTTGTAATATTGCTTCACTATTTTTAATGCTAGTATGTTTTTTTAGCTCTTCTTCTGCTTGTAAAAATATTTTTCGTTGTAATTGTAAATTTTTCAACAACTGGCTTGAACTATGTTCATTCTTACCATGAGCCACATTGATTAAACATATTAAAACAATATATTTTAATAGAAAAATTTTTTGAAACTTATTTAATTTATTTACCATAAACTTATATTTATAAATTATTATTTATAAATTATAGCAATTATAGTAAAATAAAAAACTAATGTTCTTCTGCTAAACGAATATTTATAGCATGTAAGCCCTTAGGTCCATTATTAATTTCAAAATCAACTTTTTGTCCAGCGTTTAATCTCTTATAACCTTCCATTATTATTGAAGAAAAATGAGCAAAAATCTCATCCTTTTGATTGTCCCCTTCAAGTGGGCAAATAAATCCATACCCTTTTTGATTGTTAAACCACTTAACAGTTCCTGTTGCCATAATGCTACATCCTTAAAAAAACTACAAAATTACCTAATTATTTATTTTGAACATATTCTACTATTAGTCAAGTTTTTTTAACAACCTCATATTAATAAAATAACGCTGTTTAGCTCTTTGCATACCCCTCGATAAGCTAAGAACTAACTTTTTATTAGCATTAATTTTAGATGGAGTAATTTTTTCTAGAGAATTTAAGTTTGTTGAGTTTATTGAAAATAAAAATTTTAACCAATTATCATTCATATTTTCTATTTTTTCGTTAGCTAAATATTCTTCTTGTAATTCCACGAAAGCTATAGGATCATACCCAGCTTTGTACATATGATTTATGATTTTTTCATCAAAATTATCTGGAGATATTTGTTCTAACGTACCTAAAGCCATAGCTAAAATTGCAGCCAGCTCTGCTTCGTCTTGTAAATTTTCTAAAACACCTTTGCTAATAATTATTTGAAGTTTTTTAGGATTAATTTTAAATAAAACTTTATCATTAAGATCTAATTTAAAACTAACATTTAATTTAGGTAACTCCGTATTTTCATCAACTATTAATAACCTTTTAATAACCCGGTTAACATATTCTTCGACTATAGTAGACGTGTTCTTTTTTGGATTTCGATCGATATTTGGATTACATCCAATGATAAAAATAACACAACACATGCTAACAAACAATTGTTTAATGGCAGAACGATATAAAGCCATAACCTATAATCCACCTATTAACTGAACTCATTGAATATGTTTATAATTCTTTATATCTTTATATCTGCAGCTTATTTTTAAACTTAAGATTTAAATTAACTTTAACTAGCATGAAAACAAATCAATTAAAGAAAAAAATCCTTATTGGGTGGCGAGAATGGGTAGAATTTCCAGACTTAGGCATTAAGCAAATTAAAGCTAAGATTGATACTGGTGCCAGAACCTCTGCACTACATGCATTTAATATAGAAACTTTTACCATTCGTGGCAAAAATAAAGTAAGGTTTCAAATTCACCCTATTCAACGTAATAATAATTATATTTTACATTGTGAAGCAGATATGTTAGATAAGCGTTATGTAAAAAATTCTGGTGGTGATATTGAATATCGTTATATTATTGCAACAACCTTAGATATGGCTCATAAATCATGGCCTATAGAGTTAACTTTAACTAATAGAGATGCTATGGGTTTTAGGTTATTGTTAGGTAGAACAGCTATTAATAAAGAATTTCTAATAAATCCACGTAGATCTTTTTTAATAAAAAAAACTAATATTAATAAAATAAGGTAATGCATGAAGTCACCTATTGGTCCATTAAAAATTGCTATTTTATCTAGAAATAAAAATTTGTACTCTACAAAACGATTAAAAGAAGAAGCAGAAAATCGCGGACATTTTGTACGTATTATAAATACAGTACGTTGTTATATGAATATTTCTTCTAAAAATCCAGAAATACATTATGCCGGTGAAAAACTACCTAATTTTAACGCCATAATTCCTAGGATTGGTGCATCAATTACTTTTTATGGTACGGCTGTAGTTAGACAATTTGAAATGATGAGAGTTTTTTCTTTAAATGAATCTGTAGCAATATCTAGAGCTAGAGATAAATTACGAGCTTTGCAACTTTTATCTCGCAAAGGTGTTGGTATGCCAGTTACTGGTTTTGCTTGCTCCCCTAACGATACTGATGATTTAATCAAAATAGCAGGTAATCCACCATTAGTAATTAAATTATTAGAAGGCACCCAAGGGATCGGTGTGGTATTAACCGAAACTCTTCAAGCTGCAGAAAGCGTTATAGAATCTTTTATGGGTTTAAAAGCAAACATTATGGTGCAAGAATTTATTGCAGAAAGCAGTGGCGAAGATTTACGTTGCTTTGTAGTTGGAGATAAAGTAATTGCAGCCATGAAGCGTACTGCTAGACCTGGAGAATTTCGTTCTAATTTACATCGTGGCGGTACAGCAACTTCTGTTGACCTTACCCCGGAAGAAACCAAAACCGCAATTCAAGCGACTAGAATATTAGGCTTAAATGTTGCTGGGGTAGATATAATACGCTCCAAACGCGGCCCATTAGTATTGGAAGTTAATTCTTCTCCAGGATTAAAAGGCATAGAAGATGCTAGCCAAAAAAATGTAGCAAAATCCATAATAAAATTTATTGAAAAAAGCATTTGCAATTTCCCTAAATCTAAAGAAATTAAGGGTTAGTCTTTTTCCCTCCCCTTGAAAAAATAATAATTGATATTATGTATATTTATGTAGTTTGAACAAAAACATCAAATATATAATAAAAAGGAGGGATATATGCCATCAATAGTAAGATATAATCCGTTATCTCTTTTACAGGACATGCAAAGAGACTTTAACCCATTACTAGATCGAGACTTTGCTAATACACCAGATCTTTCTAATGTCGAAACTAGTCAGTGGTCGCCTCGTGTAGATATTAAAGAAGATCCTAGTCAATTTATTATTATTGCGGATATACCTGGCGTCGAACCAAAAGATATAGAAATTTCTATGGAAAATAATGTATTAACTATTAAAGGGACTCGTACTTTGGAGCGAAAACTTAAAGAAGAAAAATATTCTAGAATTGAACGCTTCTCTGGAACCTTTTATCGTCAATTTACTTTGCCAGATCATGTAAATAGCGAAGCTATTAAAGCTAAAGGAAAACATGGAGTACTAGAAGTTACTATACCTAAAAAAGAACGTCATGTACCAAAGAAAATTAAAGTACATGAGGAAAAAGAGACTTAAAAAAATAATCTAGAATAAATAAAAAACTTTAACATTTAATAAAAATGTTAAAGTTTTTTATGCCTGCCAGCAAAATCTCGTAGATAGGTAGTGGTTACTTTAAAATTCAAAAATATATTGTAATCCTTCCCTCCATGGTAAAATAGTAATATCATCAACAATTCGCGCATGATTTTCTCGGCATAACAATAATAGTTCACATGAGCCAAAATCTTTACCGATGGTTTTTAAACTATAAAGATCTTGATTAAGAACACGATCGGTAGATTTAATTTCGATTAAAAGTGTTTTTCGTCCAGGACGTTCTATAATTAAATCAATTTCTATATCATCTTTAGTGCGTAAATAAGAAAAATTAAAATCTTTTTCCATATAGTCATTAAAACGAAAACATTCTAAAATAATAAATTGCTCAAAAACATGACCAAATTCAGAAGTACCAACCGTAACAGGGATCTCTGCTATGCCGCGCAAAATACGAGTAACCCCTAAATCAAATAAATAAAATTTTGGCTTTAGCATTTGTCGTTTACGTATAGAATAATGAAATGCATCTAATCTAAAACCTATTAATGTATCAGACAGAATATCAAAATAACGTTCTACACTTTTAGGATCTACTCTAGCCTCGCGTGCTATACGAGCATAATTAAGAATTTCACCAGAGCATTGCGCAGCCACCGGCAAAAAACGATGGAATGCATCAATTTGTCTCACTAATTGTTCAGATTGAATTTCTTCTTTTAAATAAGTTAATGCGTATGCCCGTAAAAAACGTCTTCGTTCATTAATAATTTGTTCATTATTTAAGGCTCCAATAGAATATTGCATTATTTTAGGTAGACTACCCCATTGCATTTGATGTTCTAATAAAAAATCTTGAGCTAGTTCTATATGTGTTAATGGATGCATGCGAAATACAAATGCTCTACCAGCTAATAAATTACTTGCACCTCGACGTAATTTTCTAGCACTAGAACCAGTAAGAGCAAAGTTAATTTTTTCATTTTCAATAGCATGGTGAACCACATCTAATAAGCTTGGTATTTTTTGTACCTCATCTATTACAATCCACTTAGGGCGAGGATTAAGCGCTCGCCAACGTTCAATTATTTGAGAAGGGGCTTGGCGTAAATTAGCCTCTACTTCTGGAATTAATAAATCAATCCAAAGTACCGACTTTTCTGGAAAATGTTGTTGTAGCCAGGTAGATTTGCCAGTACCACGAGGACCAAATAGAAAAAAACTGTTTGATAAAGATGCTTTAATAAGTCTATGGTACATATGTCTTAAATGTACGCCAAAAAAGACACGTTGTCTAGTTTTATCCTTTGATGATTCTTAATGCATTTAGTATATTGTCATAAACTAAAGATTTGTTGGTTTACAATAAAAAATTTTGTCTTGAGTTTTAATAGCGATACCAGCATAATCATGCTTATGTTTGCTATAAGTTCAGAGGTGTATATACTATGTTAAAATCAATCCAAGACTTAATAAAATTCGCGCAAGAAAAATATCAATTAATATCCAAACAATTAGAAGAAGCTACTTTAAATAAAATTTTATCAGAAGTAAGTTTGAAAAAGATATTTAAACAGATCTTAACTGGAATAAAGATCTCTATGCCTTTAAAAGCATTACTTTGGTCTACAAGATATGCTACAGAGATGTTTTATACAAAATTATTATCAGGACATAGATGGGCAGTTTTAGGTGTAGCTTTTGGTGCATTAGCAGGAATAATAAATGGCATAGTAAATAATGTATCAGAAACGTTTAAATCAATAAGATTAGATGAATTGCCAGACAAAATTTTAGAAACAATACAAGATAAATCACTAATAACAAACGGCATAAAAGATGGCTTGTTTTGGGGATTAATATCAAAATTATCAGTTGGAACAGTAAAAAATTTAATAAATATAGTTTACGATAATTTATTTTCAGGGAACACAAGAACTTTAATGTCGGTAGGGTTAGCAGCAATATCTACAGGAGTATTATCTGGAATATCTAATAGTGTAGAACAACAAAAAGATGCTCCTATAGAACAACAACCAGAACAAGAAGACTATTTGATATCAGAATATAACAAATTGTATTCAACGTATTCAACAATGTGTAATGTAGTAAATAAAGCAGAAGAATTTAGTGGAGTACATTTTTCTGGAGCATTGTGTAAAAAAGATAACCCCTCAATTAAACCACTTGTCCAAGCAGACGGTTTAATTGACCAACCAAATAAAAAGGTAAAGAAAACAATCTAAATTGTTTTTTATCGACAATATTAGGTAACTTATAACTCTCTTGGTGTAAGTTCGGTAATTCAGCATTAAATCTTACACCAAGATTGCCTTGCTTTTCTTCAATAAAATAATGTAATGATTTCAAAGTTCCAGAAGAACCAGCTTTAACTTCTATAGGTATTATATAATGTTGCCATTGCCATAAGTAATCTATTTCTGCTTGAGCTTGATATTGCTCTCTGATCCAAAAAAACAACTCTGGTGCTTGATAATTGGGGAATTGGTAATATAGATTTTGCCCGATAAATTGCTCGGCTAAAGCACCTTTATTATGCCAAGACCAATTAGATTTTGATTGTAATAAATCTAGATTATTTAACCCTAATGCTGCATTTAGTAATCCACAATCTAAAAACAATAATTTAAATTTTTTCATATTTATTTGTGCACGTAATGGCAAACCATTAGCAGAAGCATGATAAATAATATTAATAATTCTAGCACCAGACAGGTATTCTAAGCTTAAACGAACATCGTTAGCCTTGCTATCTGGATCTAATGCAGTATATTTAATTTGTTGCCCAATCATTCCTGGAATAACCTGTAGTACTCTTCTAATTGTTGGTAACTTCTTAAGTCGTCCATATTTATGAAGATCATCTTGATAAGTTTGTAAAATACCGTGTTTTATTTTATTCGCTAAATTAAAATCTTGTTCTAAACTAAATGCTGCAACCACAGCGGGCATACCGCCAATTAACCAATAAAGTTTTACATATTCTAAAATTTTAATATGTAATGTCTGTGGAATAATACTAGAAAATGTATAGTTACTTAACCATTCTTGTAATTGTTGTTCCCCTAATGCATGCAAAAAATTCTCAAAAGATAAAGGTTGTAAATAATAATACTCGATACGACCAACCGGAACCGAAAATTCTGGAGCCATTAATACCAAATCTAATAATGAACCTGCACAAATAATTGGTAACTCTGGAAAATCTTCATAAAAATAACGTAAACAAGCTATAATTTGTGGAGTTGCTTGTATTTCATCTAAAAATAATAGGCTGTTTTCTTCTTTTTCTTGATGTTTAAAGTGTAGTTTCAATAAATTCCAAATTTGTTTAGGTTGTTGAGAATTAAAATATTCAGCAATTTCTGGCATGCGTTCTAAATTAACTTCTAAACATTGTCTATTGCTAAATTTGACCAATTGTCTAACTAGAGTAGACTTACCTACCTGTCTAGCGCCACGTAAAATCAATGGTTTTCTATCGATAGAAACTAGCCAATTTTTTAAATCTATTAATTCAAACCTAATTATTTCCATTTGTTCCTATAACAACCAGACTAAACAAGGGGTTGTTTTGTTATGTTATTATAATTTTAAAGGGGTTGTTTTGCAAGTGCATACTGCAAATTATGAGAATTATAAGAACTTTTTATTCCGGTTGTTGTCTAATACTAATATTGATTGATAAATATAAAATAAAACCGGAACAAAATTATGCCAATATTTAGTAAAGGTCAGGTTATTCCACATTCTGAACCACCAGATTATTCTTTATCATTAGATGAATTTATAGAAAGATTAGATGCAGACAACAACAGTCAATATCAACAGTTACTCAAAACCAAACAGGAGCAGCTGAAACAAGTTATGCAAACGTCAGTAATGCCAGGAGCAAAAATAGCAGGGCAAGAAGAAAATGCTGCATTTAGTGACCGAGCTTCCACTGCATCTACTAGTGCTGTATATAGTCCCTCGCCAGCTGATGACACGGAGAGAAGGGTTAGATCAGAAACAGAACTTCTCCATGCGCCACCCATAGAATTATATCCTATAAATGGTTTCCAAGAATTTTTTGCTGACAATTCCAATGAAGAACTACAATTCACAGATACTACAGAAAACTGGTCTGCTATAGTTGCTTCCGGAATACCTCCAGATCTTGCTGAGATAATAAAAACAAATATTGACACCATGGTAACAATGAGAGTCGGTACTCACCCTCATCATGATATGCCTAGAACATCTAAACCATTAACGGTTCATTCAAAAACTGTTAATCATGGATTTTTATATGGGTATATTTGTACTGACAGTTTGCTCTCTAAAATCAATACTGCAGACAGAGAAATTATTCCAGGAGCTCTAGATCAAAAAGATGTTGAGCATCATCAAAATACCCAATTAAATCTTACATTACGAGAAATTTTTCGAACGCTTTCTAATGAAGGTGATATGAAGATTATGGGGGTTACACCAGAAGAACCACCGAAGTTAATATTACAATATAAAGATGGTAAAGGTCCTAAAGATTTTCATGGAGAGTTTTATATAGATTTAGATAAAACCATACCATTAAGCGAGCAATACACTCATCTTAAAGATGATCCAAATCTTTCAAAAGATACTAAAATTAAAGAAAAAATAAAAAGCTATCTATCATCAAAAACACCAGACGATCCTAATAAAGAAAAAGTAAGAAAATTGCTACAAAAATTTTTGAATAATGTAGAAAATGGCGGGTTAGATAATGGGATAGATAATATAGAATGTCCAATTTATTATGCGGCAAGAAAACTTCCTGTTTCAGAATACAACAAAGAACCTTTTACTATGCTCCCTTTAATGGTACTTGCACAAGATAACAAACCAATTACCGGCGATTGGGATATCGATTCTGAATCTATACCTATCGGACTTCCAGATTATGCATATAAGCCTATTAATACTATGCAAAAACGTCTTCCTGAGAATGCCACACCACGAGATAGAGCTAAAGAAGCACTGGAAACAAGAAAACGACGAGAACTATTATTATCCCCCTGTTTCAGGAAATCTGTCGCCTAGAAGTTAAATAACTTAGGTGGGCGATGGAGTATAATTATGATCCCAAAAAATAATTTTTCTGAAGACTTTAAAAAAACTATGGTTACAAAA
>JBEKHL010000045.1:0-11768 GCA_050012295.1 Gammaproteobacteria bacterium | reverse complement strand
TCATGGAAAAATTTTATAGATTGCGAAGGATCGTTAATATCTATTTGATCTAACGATATAGAAGGTGTTAAATTAGATGTCATATTAAATTTACTTATATCGTAATTATATATTTTTCTATTTAAGACGATAGAATCATGACATAACAATGTTTCTCTAAATAATCTATTATTAAGAAAATCATAATATTGTTCGGTTTTTACAATATTGTTAGCCCATTGTAAGGCTATTCGTATGGCTTCCGATTGTTCATTTAAATTCATGCTCAACAAGTAACAATCTGATAAATATTGTAAATTGTGTTTTTTTACTTTATTTATAAATTCATAAAAATAATATGCTTTATTATGTTTTTCTAAATGCTCGTGAAACCAATAATTTACCTTGTGTTCGGTTAGTAATTTGGTTGCTTCTTTTTTTAAAAAATTAACATACCAATTAGAATTATTAGAATTAGCTCGATAGTCTTTAATAAAATTTAACAATATGGTTGATTGAGCAATTTTATCTTCATGGTTAATAGATGATTTGGTATGATACAACATCAAATCTCTAAGTGTAGAATGCATATTCCATCCAGGCATAGTATTATAACTAATATAAGCTATCCCATTTTTATTAAGATTTTTACTACATACAGTTAAAATTTTAGTTCTAATATATTCTGGCACCCATGAAAAAACTCCATGACAAATAATATAATCAAATTTACCAAAATCATCATTTACATCGGCTATAGAACAATTATGGAATTTTATATTTTTAAGTTCTAAACCAGATACATATTTATTAGCTTCATCAATATGTACTTTAGATAAATCGATCCCAACAAATTGACCACCAGGATTATTAACCGCATGTGGTATTAAATTGTCGCCATTAGCACAACCAATCTCTAAAACTCTAGCTTCTTTAAGATCGCATGGCTCCATGCCAAACAATGTAGCCAAAGCACCCAATCGACAGGGATGAGTTTCCGTGACTGGTCTAGAATTATATGGTATATCATCATAGCTATTGTTTTGAGGTAGAACTAGCTCTAAATTATTATTCATAATTATGTATTATAATTCAGATTTAGTTAGCAAACGAAGTTTTTTGACAAAGATATTGCTTGAGTTAAATTGGCCACAATAATTTCCGGGGAAATTAATTTTTTTAGATCCATTTTACTTAATATCAATTGTAATTGTTTGTTAAGACCACATAAAATTACTTTAGTTCCGCCAAGTTGCCGTTTTTCAATAAAATTAGTTAAAACATGCGCCCCACTAGCATCTAACAATGAAACATTTTGTAAATCAACAATACAAATTTTAGCGGTAGAAGATTGAGTATTAAAAACTAAATCTACTCTAGAAGTTACTCCAAAAAACAACGGCCCATTAATTTTATACATACAAGTCCCAGGAACTTGTTCTGAGTGAAATTGATCTTCGTGAAAAGTAATTTCTGTTACTTTACTCATACGTCGCATAAATACTAAACACGCTAAGATTAATCCAACTTCAACCGCGACAGTTAAATCTACTAAAATAGTAAGCAAAAATGTTACTATTAAAACTAACCGATCCCCATTAGGAGCTAATAAAAAGTAGTAAAATTTTTTTATTTCGCTCATATCCCAAGCAATAACTACTAAAATAGCTGCCAAACAAGATAATGGTACCAAACTAATTATTGGAGATAAGATCCATATAAATACCAAAATTAATAAAGCATTTATAATACCAGAAACAGGTGTTTGTCCTCCTGCTCTAATATTTGCTACAGTTCTAGCAATTGCTCCAGTAGCTGGTAATCCACCAAAACATGCGGAACCAATATTGGCAAGACCTTGAGCAACTAGTTCTACATTTGAATTATGCTTAAATCCGGTAATACCATCTGCTATTACTGCTGATAACAAAGACTCTATCCCTGCCAAAAATGCAATAGTAAATGCTGCCGGTAATAAAACTATAAATTGTTGAAAAGAAATCGCTGGTAATATGGGGGTTGGTAAATTTTTTTGGATCATACCAAATTTTGATCCAATAGTTGGTACATTAATTTTAAAAATTACAACCAACATGGTAGCCAAACCAACCACAATAAAAAAAACTGGTAATTTAGGCCAACGTTTTCTAACAGTTAATATTACTACTAATGTTGCTATAGCAATAAAGGTAGCACATATATTATAGGTGCTTAAATTATGATAATAACTAACCCATTTCATCAAAAACTCATATGGAGGGTTTTCTAAAGTAAGTCCTAGAAAATCTTTAATTTGAGTGGAAAAAATAACGATAGACAACCCAGAAGTAAATCCAGTTACAATAGAATGCGGAATATACTTAATTAGGGTGCCCAGCTTAAATAAGCCCGCTACTGCTAACATTATACCAGCCATAAAAGTAGCAATAATTAGCCCATCAAAACCGTATTTACTGATAATACCACATACAACTGCAATAAAGGCTGCCGTTGGTCCACCAATTTGAGAACGGCTTCCTCCAAAAAAAGAAATAATCAATCCTGCAACAATAGCAGTAAAAATTCCTCTATCTGGGGTAGTTCCAGAAGAAATAGCTAAAGCCATAGCAAGAGGAAGAGAAATTATGGCTACAGTAAGCCCTGCAATACAATCTTTTTTAAAAACATTAATATCATAAGTATTTTGTAAACAAATAAACAACTTCGGTTTTAAATAACTAAAAAAATTGCTTAAATTATCTAGATATTCCTTCATGAGATTCATGCTCTTCATTATTATTTTCCAGACATGCCTTTATACTTAATTTTAACCTACCTTGCTTATCTATTTCTAGTACTTTAACCTTTATTTCTTGTCCTTCTTTTAACTCATCAGCTACATTATTCACTCTATGATTAGTAATTTGTGATATATGCACCAATCCATCTTGATTAGGCAAAATATTTACAAATGCACCAAAGTCTACTATTTTAACGACTTTACCATTATATATTTTACCAACTGTTACTTCACTAGTTAAAGATTCAATTTTTTCTTTAATTCTTTCCCCTGTTGCATAATCAAGAACCGCAATTTGTACAGTTCCATTCTCTTGAATATCGATGCTAGTAGAATTAGGATCTTCAATTAATGATCTAATTGTAGCTCCACCTTTACCAATAACATCTTTAATTCTTTCTGGATTAATAGACATTTTAATAATTCTAGGAGCATATTTAGATACTTCTGTCCGTGAAGTACTAATAGCTTTTTGCATTATATCTAAAATATGAATCCTACCCTCTCTAGCTTGCTCTAAAGCAACAGACATAATTTCTTCGGTAATACCATTAATCTTAATATCCATTTGTAATGCAGTAACGCCTTTGTGCGTACCAACCACTTTAAAATCCATATCGCCCAAATGGTCTTCGTCACCTAAAATATCACTAAGCACTGCAAATTTTTCGCCTTCTTTAATTAAACCCATAGCAATACCTGCAACAGCTGATTTAATTGGAACACCGGCATCCATTAATGCTAAACTTGAACCACAAACAGTTGCCATAGAACTAGACCCATTAGATTCGGTGATCTCGGAAACCACTCTAAGAACATAAGGAAAATCTTCTATTGACGGAATAACCGCTTGTATCCCCCGCATAGCTAATTTACCATGACCAATTTCACGGCGTTTAGGGCTACCAACTTGGCCAATCTCTCCCACACAAAATGGTGGGAAATTATAATGCAACATAAAAGTATCTTTCTGTTCGCCCATTAAATTATCTATTGTTTGTGCATCTTTAGTCGTACCAAGAGTAATAACTACTATCGCTTGTGTTTCGCCTCTAGTAAACAATGCTGAGCCGTGAGTTCTAGGAAGTAAACCAATTTGTGTAGTAATTGGGCGAACAGTTTTTAAATCTCTACCATCTATTCTAATACTATTATTTAATATGTTTCCTCGTACTAGCTCTCTTTCTAGTTGCTCAACAATTTTAGCAACTTCTAATTTAATTATTGGATTACTTGCTAATTCAGTCTGTGTTACAAATTGCTCATCAATTTGTTTACGCAAATTTTTTAATTCTTGTTGCCTAATTAGTTTATCTTTAATCCTATAAGCTTCTACTAACTTATTAAAAGAACCTTGATGAATTTGTTGCTTTAAATTAATATTTTCTGAAGTTTTTTGCCAATCCCAAGCAGTTTTTTTAGCTTGATTAGCAAAATCTTCTATAAACTTAATTACCACTTGCATTTGTTTATGCCCAAACATTACCGCACCTAGCATAACATCTTCTGATAATTCTTTAGCTGAAGACTCAACCATTAATATTGAAGAAGTTGTACCTGCTACTACCAAATCTAACTTAGAGGTTTTTACATCGGAACAATCTGGGTTTATTACATAACAACTATCCTGATACCCAACTTTAACAGCTCCCATAATTTCATTAAATGGTAAACCAGACATAGCAATAGCCGCAGATGCGCCTATCATAGCCAAAATATCTGGATCTACTTGAGGATTTAAGGATTTTACTGTAGCTACAATTTGTACCTCATTACAAAATCCCTCTGGAAATAATGGGCGCAAAGAACGATCTATAAGTCTAGAAATTAAAATTTCTCGTTCGGATGGTCGACCTTCTCGCTTTATAAAACCACCTGGAATTTTACCATGAGCATATGCTCGTTCTTGATAATCAACCCTTAATGGAAAAAAACCTTGCCCTTCTACTGCTTCTGGTGATGCCACCAATGTTACTAAGACTACTGTCCCTGCTAAATCCACCATTACTGCTGCAGTTGCTTGTCTCGCTATTACTCCTGTTTCTAAAACTAAATCATACTTTCCAAACTTTATAGATTTCCTAACTAACACTTCTTTTCCTTAATATTTTAAATAAACAATTTAATATTTTATTATTCTCTTACTTTCTTAACCCTAATTCTTGAATCAAATTAACATATGACGAATAATTAGTACGCTTTATGTAAATTAATAATTTTCTTCTATTATTAACCATCCTAATTAAGCCTCGTCTAGAGTGCAAATCTTTCTTGTGTGTTTGCAAATGACCAGTTAGATGACTAATCTTGGCAGACATTAACGCAATTTGTACTTCTGGCGAACCAGTATCTGTTGGAGTACGTTGAAATTTTTGTATAGAATTAAGTTTTTCTTGTGCATTCAAACTCATTTTATCGATACCTCTTAATATTATATATAACCTAACCACTATGGTAAATGAAAATCTTACCATAGTATAATTATAATGTCAGGAGGGAGTTTATATATTTATACTGAAGCTCTTAAAGCTGGAGCAGAATTTTGTCTTAAACGCCGTTCTATTAAACTTAGATTTACAAGTTTAATCGACAATGCTTTTAATTGCTTTTCGTCATCATAACCATTATGTTCTTGAAGATAATAATCTCTATAAAAATCCATCATACTATCATCCGCTTCAATTAAGCTTGAGCATTTATCATGATAACTTTTATATATCGAGTTTTCGCACAAAATTTGTTTAGAGCCATTCGCCCTTATTTTACATTTATCCCAATCATTCTGTAATAAATTGCAAATTTGTTGTCTTAATGCAAAAGCCTTGTCAGGTAATACTTCAGAATACCCATATGGCTGTCCTTCTGTAGCTTGAATATAGGCGTTAAATAGACAATCTCCATTACCACGAGTAAAGACTTCTTCTATTTCTCTTATAGGCTCATCTTTACCTGTTATAAATTTACCATTAACTTTTAACGTTACATAATGATTATCACCAAGTAAAATATGAATTTTTCCCTTGTTGCGAGGATAAGGACTTTCTACCCCAGATGTTAATAAATTACCTGCTTCTTTTATTAAATAATAACACTCTTTACCATCATCTTTTTTACCACGGATCATCTCGTTAGCTTTAGTTGATTCTTCTTTTTTTGCACTAGTATATATTTTTGCTCTAGTATAAAAACAAATATCATAACCATGTTGTTTGCTATATTCAATCAACTTGCTTTCTTCGTTGGTCTGACCAGCACGAACACCATTGTTTCTCATACACCTAATATATTCTTCTGGCGCTTCGTATAAAGCCTGTTCTAAAGCATTAAATTGATCAGCTAAAGGAGGAGGCAATGCTGAGGATGAAGAAGATATAGCACTATTATATGATGTTGTTATTGCAGCAGGTTTTTTAGTAGCTGGCCCTGGTTGGTGGGTAGTATTATCATCGCGTTCACGCTTTTTTGTTTTTTGTGCAACAGTGGTTGACGGTACAATAGCATCCTGTAAACTACTTGCGCATACACTGCTTACTATACTTTCTTCAAAAACATTCAATACTCTTCGTATTGAACCATTAGCACCATCTTCTATTAAGGAAAAAAATAATTCTTTTTGATCTTCATCTAATTGACTATATATTCCTCGTTCCGTATTGCTTAAACCTGCGATGATTACTGCTTTGCGTTCTTCGGTCATCATAAAACATCATCCCCATAATTTTCTTATTTTATTGTTTTTAGCTTTATAACTTATCACATGTTTTTAAAATTTACAAATAATTAATTTAACAATGATTAATTTAACAATAAATTTAATTTTTTATCTTCAGCAATCACCTTAAGCCCAATTGACTTTAATAATTTGATATATTTTACTATAAACTAATTTTTATTTTAATGGCTTAATCAAAGAGGAGTACCTTATGCTGACAACTAATCCTAATCCACTAGCTTCATTAAATAATCAAAGAAAATTTCTTTTCGCAAAAACAGACGCAACACCAGAAAGTTTTTATATTAGAATTATTACAAAACCAGAAGACATGCAAGCTAGACACGATTGTTCAGAATTGTTACGTAAAATGCTAAATACATTAGAGTGTAAAGATAAACCACTTGCACCAGAATGGGCTAAGGGGTACGAAGGAAGAATAGTATCTAACAATAGATGCGAAAAAGATAATTATACTTATTTTATTTTGGAAAACGAAGCTGGCGACGCAATTGGTATACTATCTGGAGATATTTATCCAAACAATGATCCAGACGCGCCAGAACAAGATGGTAAATCTGCAATAAATATGAAGAATCTTTTTGTTGACGATAAGTATCGCAACACCGGATTCGCCCAAATGCTATTATCCAAAATACTAACTGTAATCCCAAAAATGACTGGAGAAATTACAATGGTTATGAAGGAACTAGGTAAAGAATCGCGCGACTTGGGCAATTTAGAAAGATATACAGGATATGCTACTAAAGCCGAACTAACTAGCATCTCTAAAGATAACCCAAACGAACCAGATGGCATATTTTTTATGGTAAAAAACAACTTGCCATACGATAAAGCTAAAAGCATAGCAAAATCATTTAGACAAAATGTAGCAACTGGTCATGCTCTAGATATTACCAAAACTCCAGAAAGAAAAGGCTGGCGCTCTACTCCATAAGTAATCTTTATATTAAATACACTTGAGTTTTCGGTGTTCTAAAAATTAAATGGCTGTTTTGTTTGAGCCTTGCGTAGCAAGGCGAGTTTACAGCTGTTTTTAATTTTTAGAACACCGAAAACTCAAGTGTGTTCATATAGTATACACACATCAATTTATTGACTATGTTTGTAAATTTGATATCCTTATACTTAACTTATTTTTCAAACTTAGAGGGTGCCGTGTGCATACAAGAATTTTCAAAATCAAAAACACCTAAATCAAAATTTAGACTTAATAATTTTACCGTTTATTCCATGATTATACTTTTGGGAATTATCAGCGGATCATTTGATTTTGCTATTTTACAAAATATCGGTTCGTTTATTTCTAATATTTTTATCAAAATGTTTAAATGTGTTAGTTTGCCAATCATCTCTCTATCTATAATAGTCACTTTATCACAATACAATGCTAATCAAGGCATGAAACAAATTTGGCAAAGAACTCTACTTTATACTATTAGCACTACCATAATTGCTGCCAGTCTTGCATTTACCCTATATTTATTAATTGCACCGAGTAATATTAACTCTCTAGATTTAAATACTGTATCTCAAGCTACAACCTCTAATAATAATTATTTAGAACATCTTGCAATTTTAATTCCAACAAATATATTCTCACCATTTTTAGAACATCAAGTTATGGGGGTGCTATTTATTAGCATGATAATAGGCTTAGCAATTCGTTGCATCCCAAATGCTGAACCACGAAATGCCGTTATTAATTTCTTTAAGGGAACTCATGAAATTTTTATTGTTATAACAAATTGGATTGTTAAAATTATTCCTATTGGTCTCTATGGGTTTATAACTACAACTATAGTACAACTAAAAACTGGTATGGATCTTAGAGGGCTCAGTGGATACCTAACCGTAGTTATATTAGCAAATTTAATCCAAGGCCTAGTTATTCTACCAATCTGGTTATATATTAATAACATTAAACCTTTCGCAACTATGCGTGCCATGTTACCAGCATTATCGATCGCATTTTTTTCTAAATCTTCAACCGGAACTTTACCTGTTACTATGGAAACCGCCGAAAAAAATCTTATGGTCTCCCCACACATTAGTAAATTTGTACTACCTCTTTGCACCACTATCAATATGAATGGTTGCGCTGCATTTATCTTTACCACGGTAATTTATATGATGCAAAATCACGGTATTGAAATTAATCTTACCACAATGATGTTATGGATTTTAATTGCTACTATTGCAGCTATTGGTAATGCCGGAGTACCAATGGGATGCTTCTTTCTTAGTGCCAGTTTATTAACCAGTATGGATGTTCCAATTACTTTACTAGGCTTAATATTGCCATTTTATAGTATTATAGATATGGTAGAAACTACGCTAAATGTTTGGTCAGATTCTTGTGTTGTAAAAGTAGTTAACGAGAAAGATAAAATTAATAATGCTATTATTATTCCTAACGAAATTTATTGACAAGAAAAAATATTTGACTAATATTACACTAAATTACAACGCGCAAATTAATGCATATCTTTTCAGTAAAGGAACATAATTAACATGCCACACCAAATATTAGAATTAGATCCGCAATATGATGGTTTTTGTCTCAACGAAGATTTTAGTGATTTAAAAGTAGAAGTTTTTAAAACTGATAGCCCAGATGGTGGCTATACTCTTGAAGCAAATATAAGCACCCCAAAAACCATATTATTTTCTTGTGGACAAGTATCTAGAGATGCTGAAAAAGAATGCGATAAGTTAGTAGATTTATTTCAAGATATGCATGTATACTCTACTTTTGCAACTGGCAAACCTATTCCTGAAGAAACAGTACGAGGATCTTATACAAATAAATGCAAATTATGGAAATCTAACTATCCCTATAGCTTATTTGTTATTGAAGATCGAAAAGATGGCTCTTTTGTTGGACGGATAGTTATGGATGATTGTGATCCACATCCAATAACAGAACTCCCATTGCCTGGGCATGCCGAAGTTGGTATAGCAATTACTGGAGCAAAGCAACGACAAGGTTTTGGTAGCGAAGCAATTACTGCTATTACTTATGGTTGGGCTCCTTATGTAGCAGATGAAGGGTATAAAGTAGATGGTAATCCATTAACTAATTTATGGGCAACAGCACATCCAGATAATAGTTCATCCAAAATCTTCTCTGCTGCGGGATATAAAGTTGTAAGTACTTTTGACCATCCAAAATATAAAAAACCGCGTCACGAATACGTTATTGACGTAAAAACAGCTACAGAAATACGTAATCGTAGCAAAATAAAATTTAACATTTAAACTATATTATCTATTTTCTTCCGAGTAAATTGCAAACAAATTATTTATGCAATAACACTATTATTAGCTATTATAAGTCTTATAGGAGCTTTATAAGTTATGCTAAACGAAGAAGATGGCCAAATAAATCTTGACCCTGAAACAAACGACTGGTTTACAGAATTACAGCATAATAGAGACTTAATGTCTAATACAGAAGCTTGTTGCTTTTACGCTTACAAGTACAATCATGATGGGCAAACTTCACCACGCAGACGAGCAGTAGAAACAGTTATGGATAAAGGTCATACTATATTTCCAGGTACTTATTTACGTGAACCTCTATTAGGAAATGCTATACCACTCTTAAGAGGATATCATCATGACAGTATTTATGTAGGACAAGACCAAATAGTAGAGGTTTTAGGAGATCGTAAAATAACTGAAAGAATAATAAGTATAAATGAGATATTAGATTGGGTACCAGCATGGGAAGGTGGAGTTTTCAAAGGTACATTAAGTTTTGGGATCAACCAAATAGTTGGTGGTGAAAATGCTGATGTTGTTCGTAGAGCTAATGAACATGTTGGTTGGATGTGGAAGTATCATATAACACTTAATAATTGTCAACATTTCGCTGGCTGGTGTTTAGACGAAGAATTTTTTTCTGATGAAGGGACTAACCCATTAATAAAAAAAGAGAGATGTTCCGAAACTGTTAATTTACCGTATTTGGGGTTAGTGCCAAGATGGAGAAGACCGCTATAAATAGCTGTCAAATTAACAACCAGTTTATAAAATCTCTAGTTGCAAAGCTTATTAATTTAATATATAATTAAACTAGTTAAAGACCAGTTTGTAATTTGGAAAAATATAAGTATGAAATCTATTGGTGCATTTGAAGCAAAAACTCATTTTTCTTCTCTTTTAAAAAAAGTAGAACAAGGAGAAAAAATATTGATTACTAAAAACGGCAGATCAGTTGCATACTTATCTCCTGTTAATATTAACAATATCACACCTAAAGAAGCTGTTAATAATATTAAAAAATTTCAAGCTTCACATAAATTAATTTTAAATTTAGATTGGAAAAAATTAAGAGAAGAAGGCAGGAAATAAATGGGAATTATTTTAGATGCCTCTATTACTCTATCTTGGTGTTTTCATGACGAACAAACTCCATTAACTAGTAAAATACTTGAACAACTACAAACTAAAACTGCTTTTGTACCTAATATTTGGCCACTAGAAATAGGAAACATTCTAATATTAGCTACACGCCATAAACGAATTCATTACGCTGATGCTATTCAATTTATAGAACTTCTTAATAAACTCAATATAGAAGTTGATAACGAAACTACTTACAAAGCTTTTCAAGAAATTTTAGCTTTAGCTCATTCTGAAAAGCTTACAACTTACGATGCTGCCTATATAGAACTAGCTATGCGAAAAGGAGCACCATTAGCAAGCAAAGATCGTGAACTATGCAAAGTGGCTGAACGCTTAGGTATACAAATTTATAGTTGAAGTTTTTATACTCATCCAAATTATTTACACTACCTAGTGGGTAGTAAATTCATTTTCAACTTTTTTTAATATAAAAATTCCATTATCATCTCTATGTACCATACTTCCTCTACCATAAAATTCTATTTCTTTAACTTTTTTTACCAAATCGGTTTGTTTAGACTTAATTAAGTCATTTTTAACTTTTTCTATTTCACTAATTTTTTCTAAATAAACAGTACGATCCTTAATATACAATTTCCCAACATATCCTACATCTCCAGGTTTAACTTCAAAAGCACCATATACAATCATGCCTTTTTTAGAAATTCCAGGTGAGCTAGAATAATAGTTAGTTGGTCCATCATTCCATGAAAGATAATCTATGTAATATACTCCAGGATTTATCATTGCAAGTCTGGAATCATACCCAATTTCAAACAACCAACTGTTATGAACCATCCACTTATCTCCGCCTGCATCAAAAAAATAAGATTCTCTCTTGCTTTTATCGTTATAATTATCATT
>JBEKHL010000044.1:0-11894 GCA_050012295.1 Gammaproteobacteria bacterium | reverse complement strand
AATTCATCTTCTTTAATTAATAACATTGCTTGCTTTTGCCAAAATTTTAAATGACCTATATCATGCTTAGCAGAGTTAGAACTAATATGCTTCAAATTAAAATTTAAAGATAATTCTTCCAACGACAACAAATGATTTTCTTGTGAGGTATAGACATGTCCTAATCTGGCTAAATAATTTAATATTGCTTGTGGTAAATATCCTTCTTGTAACAAATCTTGTATAGATTGACTGCCGTTTCTTTTAGATAATTTTGGTGTTCCATCCGCACCATTAATTAATAAAGAAAAATGCCCATATTGAGGAGCTTTTAGTCCTACAGCTTGTAAAATAAGTAATTGTCTAGGAGTGTTACTAACATGATCTTCACCTCGCAATACATGAGTTACCCCCTGCAACACATCGTCGATAACACTACAAAACATAAAAGACGATGCTCCATCTTGACGTTTAATCACAAAATCCCCAAAGTCATTACTATTAAACGTCTGCTTGCCTTTTATTAAATCGTCAAACTCTACTACGATATTTTTAGGTACCTTAAACCGCCAACATGCTAATTCTTTGTTATCTAGTTTTTTTTGAACTTCTTCTTTGGGTAAATTAAGACAAGTACCAGCATATCTAGGCGGTAATCCCTGAGATAATTGCACTTTACGCATTAAATTAAGTTTTTCTTCGGAACAAAAACAACGATACGTTAAATTTTTACTATATAACTCTTCGTAAAACCGCTCGTAGATAGCTGTTCTTTGCGATTGATATACAATTTCTCCATCCCAATTTAAACCTAGAATTCTAAAATCTTCCAGTAAAGAAGCTATATATTCTGGTTTAGAGCGTTCTCGATCGGTATCTTCGATACGTAATAAAAACTCCCCTTTTTGATTTTTAGCAAACAAGTAACTAAATAATGCTGTACGCAAATTACCAATATGCATAAACCCAGTAGGGCTAGGGGCAAATCTACTTTTTATAATTTTTTTTACTTCTTTCATAAATTTCATGCTTTAATCATTATATCGCAAAATGTATTATAAGATTTAGTTTAATGCAACTGTTACAGTTTAGCGATATGACTATTTTTTTTATTTATATTCTAACCAAGATTTAATGCAGGTTTGAGTATAAATTTTATCAAAAATTTTACACCATTGTTCAACGGAAGAGAAGGTGTATAGTCTTCTTCAATGTTTCTTCAGTTGATCAAAAATAATATTTATTAAAAAAGGTTAAAAAACAATTGCAATCCTTATCAAGTATATTTCCATCAATAGTTTTAATGCTAACATAACATGATATACACTTGATTGTGTTAGCTAAATACTTTATTATCATCAAAAATAAATAATATCAAGGGTATATTTGTAAATGTTTAAAGTTAATTTTTTGTATAATGTAGCAGTACGTCTACACAAAGAAAAAGATCCTGTATTTTCATCTTGTTCTGCTTATTTAAAACCTATAGAACACAAAGACAGTACTACTGGTAGTATAATTCGTAAAGCGATAATTATAGACATTACCTCTCCCCCAGAAAAAGATCTTGATTTAAATAGAGAAGGATATAGGTACCATAATAGACATGTCACAGTAGATTATTTGTATCTTTCAACTAGATTACCACATCATCCTGGTTTTGAATATTGTTTACATTACAAAGAAACATATACTAACGGACGTGATTTTCTAGAAATACGTACTTATCTTGATGACAAAAAGCGTCCATATATCGATGCCAAAATATGTTCACCAGATCCTGACGACGAAAAAAAACACACTTACACTTCATATGGTTTGTCATCAAATAAACAAGATTTACTATTAGCAAATAGTAAAATTGCTGGCGATATATTATTTAAATTACTACAAGAACAAAAGCGTTTATATACAGACTGGATGGAAGAATCTTATAAACTAGAAGATAAATTATGTGAACAACGAGAAATATATTTAAATAATTCCACGGTTAAAAACTTAGAAAATTATAAGAAAACTATGGAATATTTTAATTTACTTATAGAAAAAATCAATCGCTTATTATCAGTAGATAAACAAAAAGATATGAGGGCTACATTTATAAAAAAAGATTTTGAAAAAATGCTTGAATTTGCACAAAACCAAGCTAGTAAAAAAGTTAAAAATCCTGTAAAAAAAGATGACGACAGTGATAACGAAATAGAATGTTTGATAGATACAACTAAACATCTAAAATTATCAAAACCTAAAGAAAAAAATCCAATCGATAAACTTAAAGCATTATCCATAGAATTAGAAAGCTACTCTGCCAAGCCTTCTCTAAAATGGACTGATTTAATTAATATCAAAGAAATTATAGAAAAAATTCAGAATGAATCTTTATGTATATTACTAGACCAAGAAAATCTATTACACAAAAATGAAAAAATCCGACAATTTGTATTACATTTAAGAAATACTACTTACGCTACAAACAAGCAAATTATCTTGCAATTGTATGATGCATTTAAACAGGCTTGTTTAAATGGTGACTTTGAAGCAGTAAAATTAATTTTTGAGCATGTGCAATCTAAAATAGACGAACAATTATTACTTGATATTTTAGCAAGTGGCATAAATTTACAACAACTTAATGATGCCGAAGCCCAGAAAACCAATAGAAAAATAGTTAATATTTTAACATTTTTGTTCAAACAATCGCCACTTTATAAACTTGTTATCACCACTTTAGATACAACTAGGTGTTACCTGCAATTCAATATAGACGTAGCTACCGGGCCAGATAGCTATAAAAGATACCATATAAAAATAACCACTTTAATAATATTGGCAATGCACAATAACTTATTATTATTCAAATTGTTATTAGAACAAGGCATACCTGTTAACCAACCTAGTTTATTATTTGTTGATTCAGAACAAAAAATGCTTGAAATAAAGGCGTGTTGTTATATTACTGATATGTTTAATTTAAAAAACATTAATGATTTTATCAATTTATTATTGCAATATGGTGCTATGGTTAATGAAAGCAATATGTTAATGGTATGTGAATATCAACCAAAAGTTGTTTCTGAAATACCATTACAACAATTTTTTTCTATAGCTCAACGTTTAGCCAATAAAAGCTCTGGAGGAAAATTAACATATTATAGCCTTACCCAACCACATACTATAAATCTAACTTCTCTTAACCCAGCTTTATTTTATTTTGTCCGCGGACATGCTCGCAAACGTACTTTATTGTCCAAAGATATTGATTTTTTAAAAGATTATTTAATAAAACGTAGCGATGTGAACGAAATTTTGCTTGCGTTAGGACAATTAGTATTTTTTTATTGTGTAGGTATGCCTAAAATAATCATAAGAAGAAGCGAAAGCGAGGGTTCGAAAAGAAATATTTTTTTTAATAGTGACACACCGGAAATACCACATAACACTGGTAATCCAACAAATATAGTATATATGTACTCTCTTAACTCAAAATTATCCGATCAAAAAACACGAGATAATATGGTCACGATTATTAATTTATTATACGACCAATTAATAACTATTTTTAATAGTTGCCGTATATCAAACGCTCATGAAAAAATTAATCTATTTGTTAACATAATGTTATTACAGAATAATACTATTAAAGAACAAATGCCTATAAGTAGTTATACTGACAATATCCTAGTTTTATTCAATATAATATCACTGAGAAGTGCCTGTCTTAATGTAGCCCGTTGGTTATTTTCTGTTAAAGCTTCTTTGACTACTGATGATATAGAGCAAATTAAACATATAAATATTAAGCTAGCAGATTTATATGATGAAACTCCTCAATCTTTACAGATCCAATTATTTAATGGTTTATCAACCGAAAATCCCGAACAAACTGCAAATAGAGATAACTTAGAGCAATTTAACCAGACAATATTAGATTCTTGGTTTACTGGCCACGGAAAAACCTTGACTAAAAGCCTTTATATCAAACCATAAATAAGATAATTGTTATCTCGCAAAATGTATTATAAGATTTAGTCTAATGCAACCATGACAGTTTTTAACGATATGACTATTTTTTTCATTTCAGACCTACATTTAGACGAAAAATACCCCAATAGCTATACGTTATTTGCTAATTTTTTTAATAACCTACCAAATGATACCAAAGCTGTGTACATTTTAGGAGATTTATTTGAATATTGGATTGATGATCGTTTAGATAACCCATTTTTAGCTGAGATTAAACATATTTTTAAAACTGCTGCTAATAAAACCGCTATTTTTTTTATTCATGGCAATAGAGATTTTCTAATAGGCAACCATTTTGCTAAACAAGCTAATATTAAGATTTTACCTGGATTTTATCAAACTAACATACAAGGACATGAAGTACTATTAACTCATGGCGACTCGCTTACTCCAGACAAAAGACATCAGTATTTTAGCAAAATAATTCGTCATCCTATAGCTTATGGTATAGCAAATATATTGCCTATTAATTTAAAATTAAATATTGCTAAAAAATTAAGGGATATTAGTAAAAATAGGTTTAAAACTAATAAAGATCCAAAAATTTATGACATTTGTCAACTAACTATGAAGAACGTTTTACAACACTCCACTGCTAAAATTTTAATTCACGGACATACACATAAGCCTAATATTTATAATTTTACTATTGATAATAAAATTTTCACTAGAATTGTTCTCGGCAGTTGGGGCGACACCGCACAAATTTTAGTGTTTAATAAAGATGGCTATAAATTAGAGACTATCAGTATATAAATTAAGTGCGAGAAAAATAATATGGCTATTATATTATCCCCATTAAAAAAAGCTTTTTTAAGTTTAACAACAGCTGTTGATAGAGCAAAGTTAAATCCAAGTGATTTAGAGGTAAGAGATGCATGTATTCAACGTTTTGAATATACTTATGAACTTGCAATTAAAATAATTAAGCGCTTTATAAAGGAAGAACAATCTGCAACAGAAAATATTAATCAATTAAATTTTCGTGATCTTTTAAGGTTAGCCGGAGAAATTGGCCTTATTAACACTGTGGAGCCTTGGTTTGAATTTAGAGAAGCTAGAAATCAAACAAGTCATACTTATGATGATAATAAAGCAACAGAAGTATTTAAAGTTATTATAAATTTTATTCCACATATTCAAACTCTTATAGAACAACTAAATCAACGAATAAAAAAACATGATTGATGTAAAATCAGAACATTTAGAAATTGTAACTAAAATTTTAAAAAAACACTTACATAAACAACAAGTTATTGCATTTGGTTCTAGAGTAAATAATACTGCAAAACCATTTTCTGACTTAGATTTGTGTGTGATAGGTAATCAACCATTATCGTTAAAACTGCTAGTAGAATTGCGCGAAGCATTTTCTGAATCAGATCTATCTTTTAGAGTAGACATTGTGGATTGGGCTAATATTAGTCAAGAATTTAAAACAATTATCATGAAAAATTCAATAAAAATTGATTTTTAAAAATTTAACAAACAGGTAAATTATGCAGGAACAAGAAGATCTCTACACCCCAATGATCAAACAATATTTACAAATTAAATCGCAATATAAAAATTATTTATTGTTATACAGAATGGGCGATTTCTATGAATTATTTTTTGATGATGCAATTAAAGCTGCCAAATTACTAAATATTACTTTAACTAAACGTGGTAAAACCCCAGAAGGGCACGCCATTAAAATGGCTGGAGTACCTTACCATGCTGTAGACAATTATATAGCAAAATTAATTAAACATGGCGAAACTGTAGTTATTTGCGAACAAACCGGTGAAGTAAATTCTAAAGGGCCAATTGAACGTAAAGTAACTAGAATTATTACTCCAGGTACTGTTACTGAAGAAGAATTATTACCAGCTAAACAAGCCAATCTAATCATTAGTATTTTACAATCTAATACTACCTTTGGTATTGCCATTTTAGAAATTAGCACTGGCTTATTTAAAATTTCAACAGTACAAAATCATAATGATTTAATTAGTGAATTAGAACGATTACAACCAGCTGAAATAATTATTCCAGAAAATCTAGAAAACTATAAAAAAATACTCAATATAACAACTGCAATTAATGCTATAGAACAATTACAGTTCACTGAAGCAAAAGCTATATTATCTTTAGATCAACATTTTGGAAAAAATTTTTATTATAAATTTAAAGCTAACCAACCAGAATATATTCTTGCTCTTTGTGCAGCCGGCGCCTTACTTTACTACGTAAAATTTATGCAAAATAACGATTTACCGCATATTAAAAACTTATCTATAGAACATCATCAAGACAGCGTAATAATCGATCAACAAACTAGAAGAAACTTAGAAATTACTAATAATCTTTATGCTTCTAATATTGGAGACAAAAAAAATACTTTGCTGGCTATTTTAGACCATTGTAAAACTGCGATGGGTAACAGATTATTATTTAATTGGTTAAACAGACCAATCCAAGATCATAGTATTTTAGAACAACGTTATATTGCTGTCTCAGAATTACAAAAAAATCAGATCTACGAAGAATTCGGCAATTTATTAAAACAAATTAGTGATATCGAAAGAATTATTAGCAGAATTGCTATATTAAATGCTAAACCTAGAGACTTAATACAACTTAAACAAGCTTTTTCCTATCTGCCAGATCTAATTCAACTTCTTAGCTCTAGTCCAGTTAATAGTTTATTACTTAAAGCTATATTAGCTAATTTAGATGCTTTTCCAGATCTATATAAAATGATTGCTAATGCTATAGTAGAAAATCCACCTCTTTTATTAAGAGACGGCAATGTAATTGCCAACGGTTATAATCAAGAACTAGATAGCTTAAGAGCAATTTATACTGATGCCGATAATTATTTAAATACTATAGAAACACAAGAAAAAGAAAAAACCAAAATTTCTACTTTAAAAATTGGATTTAATAAAATTCATGGTTACTACATAGAAATAAGTCGCAATCAAAGCAAATTAGCACCAAGCACTTACATAAGACGACAAACTTTAAAAAATGTCGAGCGCTTTATAACTCCAGATCTTAAACAATTAGAAGATCAAATCTTAAGCAGTAAATCTAAAGCTATTTCCTTAGAAAAATTTCTTTTTGAACAACTATTAAAATCTCTACAACAACATATTATTAAGCTGCAACAAACAGCCCATGCTATAGCTAGCTTAGATGTTTTAAATAATTTTGCTGAACGCGCCGCTACTTTAAATTGGTCTAAACCTACTTTGAGCGAAACAGCCCAAATTAATATTATAGCTGGCCGCCATCCGGTAGTAGAACAAGTACAGACCGCCACGTTTATTCCAAATAATTTATTATTAAATGCACAAACTAAAATGCTCATTATAACTGGACCGAATATGGGGGGCAAATCTACTTATATGCGCCAAAATGCTATAATAATTTTATTAGCTCTTATTGGGAGTTTTGTTCCGGCACATTCTGCCACTATAGGACCAATAGATCGAATTTTTTCTCGCATTGGAGCAAGTGATGATTTAGCTCAAGGTAAATCAACATTTATGGTAGAAATGACAGAAACGGCTAATATACTAAAACACGCCACCCCTAAAAGCTTAGTTATTATCGATGAAATAGGTAGGGGTACTAGTACTTTTGATGGGTTATCTTTAGCTTATGCTATCGCTAAAGATTTAATTGAAGTTAATAATTGTTTTACTTTATTTGCGACTCATTATTTCGAATTATCAAATTTACCAAAAGAAAATAATCAAATAGCTAATGTACACTTAAGTGCTATAGAACAAAACGGGGCGTTATTATTTTTATATACAGTAGAACCAGGAGCTGCAGCTAAAAGTTTTGGATTACAAGTAGCAAAATTAGCTGGTATTCCAGAAAATGTTATTAAAACAGCTAGTATAAAATTATTAGAATTAGAAAGAGAACCTACTATTGGAAAATTATGAGTTTTAATAATTTGCATGGCTTACCGAGAATTGCTTTTATGGTACTAAAAAGTTAAGAGTATTTAGTATATGTTTTTTAAATGCTCTTTATTACTATAATTAAAATGTACAATATGACCTAAAATATTTTTAATTTGCTTGCGTTTTTCTTCCAAATCATATTCTTGCTGCAAATTCATCCAAAAATCTGGGGATGTACCAAAAAATTTTGCTAATCTTAAAGCAGTATCCGCAGTAATAGATCTTTTTTCTAATACAATTTCATTAATTCTACGTGGAGGTACATTTATAGATCTAGCTAATTTGTTTTGGCTTAAACCCATTAACAATATAAATTCTTCTCTTAAGATTTCTCCTGGATGTATATTTTTTAATTTGCTCATAATACCTATTCCTCAATGATAATCTAAAATTATAACTTCTTTTGCATCACTACCTTCCCATTTAAAACAAATACGCCATTGGTTATTAATCCTTATACTAAATTGCTCTTTTCTAGTACCATTTAACTTTTCTAGACAATTTCCTGGTGGTACTTGTAAATCTTTTATATTTTTTGCTGCACAAACCATACGTAATTTTCTTCTTGCTAGTTGTTGCAAACCTTTAGAAAATTTTCTTGAATATACTCCATTCCAAATTTTTTCTGTTTCTTTACAACTAAAAGATAAAATCATAGATGTTAAATATAACATTAAACATTATATAACGCAAGTCGTTATCATTTTGGTTTGACAAGAGCGTATATAAGTATTGAGACGCAAAAATAATAATGATATAATCACCACTTAGTGTAATTAGCAGTGGTTATTAAATGATCGGGTTTGATTTTGGAAGTAGCAAAAAATATCACTACCAAAGTGTGTCGTATACGCCTTGTCCAGTATGTCTCAATAATTCTTACTATATATTTGAAATAACATCTAGGAAACAAGGTAATTATTTTAGCTTAAGTTGTAAAAAGTGTAGTTCGGAAATATTTTATAGCGATATTTCCCACATTGTTAATAACTATAAAGTTATGGATGAACATCAATATAGAAAACATGCAAATAGAATATTTTCATATGTTTTTTTTGTTTTACTAGTGAGTGTAATTGGATACACTGTCTATCATTATGGCAATGAGCACTATCAAAGATACAATAAGTTTCTAGCCTATAACATAGATAATAAACCATCATTAGATAAATTATGTGTCGATGACTTTCTAGTAATGAAACATCCGGAACCTGAAGAGAATGGACATATAATGGTCAAAATTGTAGAAGTCAATAACCAACATATTCTTGTTCAATTGTCTAGGCATATTTATGTAAAAAAGCAAGATTTAGTAGATGTAATTATTTATAAAAATTATGGTAAAAAAGAATCTGAACTTTCTGATAAAACATATAAAATCTCAAAAACTGATTTTAATGAATTTTTTATTAATAATGCAATATTGCTACATAAAAAAAGTGGAGAAAAATAATGATTGTGATGCATGGTACAAAATCATTAAATTTGAAAAAATCTATTCAAATAAAAATTAACCCTTGCGTTGAATGTAAATGTGATACGTTTATTGCTAATGCGATACAGCTATATAAACATATTTATTTTATCCCGATATTTCCGCAAGAAAAAATATTTTACCTAACCTGTATAAAATGCCAGGTGGTGCTACAACTACGTAACTATAAAAAGCATTTACCACAATATAGATTCAGGGAATTTAAGACACCAACTTGGCTTTACATATTTCCAGCACTTTTGATTTGCTTTATCCTTTATGGGATTTTCTGCTAGGCAAGGGTATCGCGTACTCTGGCATAAGCGTGCTTTTTTATTGAATTTGTTTAATTTTTATTTTCCACTTCTTCATCTAAATTCTTAAGATGCTTACCTAAAATTTCATCAACAATCACAACCTTTTCTTTAGAATGTAACATAAGAACAAGATAAATTGTTTCACCTTTGTACTGTTTCAAAACAATACGACCACGATTTTTAGGTCCGACCACATCAAATTCATAACGAGCAAAATTATTTTTTATATTAAAATTAAAAAAAGAATTTATTTGAATAGGATGCCCAAGAAGATCCGTAAGCTTTTCTGTGTTATTTATAGTATGACTTATTTTGGTATATGTTTTGCCATACTTAATATCGTATATAGTATATCCAAAAAATGAAAAAGTTGGTATAAATATTACACTATACATAATTATAAAAATTATACCGACTTTATTCCATCTGCGTTGTTGTTCAATAAATATATGATAATTTTTATGTTTATCTATTTTCCATGCCCATTCATTTCCTTTAAACCCAAGAATAATTCCAATTAAGAAACCAATTCCAGGAATAATAGATAAAATAGCCATCCCCCAAAAACCATGAAAAATTGTCCAGAAAAATGTAAGAATAAAAGGACCCCAATTCCAACCTTTAACCTTTGGTTCAGATAGATTAGTAATCGGTGTTTCTATCTTAGAGCTTTCCATAAATCTATTCTGTCCCTTAGTACCAGGCAACATTATTAATACAATCTCAGAAATAAAAAATGGTGTAATCCACAACAAACCATGTATAACAACGTTAAAAAGCGTAATTGGTATAATCTCATAAATAGGACTAAACAGCAAAAATGGTATAATCCACCAACCAGATATATCAACATCATGTAACCTAGCTATAGAACACATTAATTTTGCAACCCAAATAAAAAGTAAAAACACATAAAAAAATGTGTTGTTCCTAGTGCCAACAATATCAGATATAGCTACTGTTAATATCAGAACAAGTATCGCACTAAAAAACATAAACGTAACTATGATTAAATAATCTGTTCTACATAATCTATTGGGTATTTTTAAAAAATGCATAGCACTGATCAATAAAGACATTTGTTAAACACCTCCAAACTTAGTTTTGTATCGTGACACCATCATTTACAACCATAATCATTTTTAAAAATTACGTATATTAATTATCATAAACCATCTTATTTATTTGGGGTTGGTCCGCTTTTCTTTGTTATTTTACATTTAAAACTAGAATTCTTATTGGCTAGTTTTTCGATACCACTAAAAACTTCCAATGCACTTTTAGTCTCAACACTACCACCTACCGTACCAAATGTCGCACTAACATTTCCTTCACACTGCAAACAATTATCTCTGACACATATTGGATCTGTTTTTAGAGTAACGTTCAAACTAGCTGCAGAACACTGCAAAGAACCACTAAAATTAGCTCCGGCCGGCTCTAAAATAAGAGCATTTTCTACATATGCGTTACAACTTAAAATATTTACGTTTGCATTGAAATTTTCCCCCATCTTTAAATGGGCCACATTAATTCCAAAAACACCTCCACATTGTACATTAGAATTTGGCGTTAAGTTACTAAAATTAAAACTATTGATATCACAATTTCCTGTTGCATAAGAAGTTAGCCCTACATTAACGTCATTAGTACCTACTTTAGCAACATCATAAGCTCGAGCTGTATGTTTTTGCCTAGGGAATAAAGCCAGTTCAACTGAATTAGACGACACATAAGTACCAGGATCAAAATCATTCCTACTCTTTGCAATTGTTGAATGATCAAACATCCAAGTTGATTGTGCCCTATATAAATATTTATCTATATCAATATCATCTTGCGCAAAAGTACTACGCGCTTCTTTCCAATTTCTATACAATAATTTAGATTTATTTAAAATCCAAGTTGGTTGAGCGTTGTCTACATTAAAGTTATTCGTGTCTTCTACACTACTTCTTGCTTCTTTCCATCGTTCTGACCAATTTTTTCTAGGAATTTGCTGTCCTGGTATACTGGTGTCTTGACCACTACTTTGTTCTATCCCATCATCCGCATAAGCTGCCGGCATAAAAAAATCCGCCACAGAACTCCCAACCCTACTCATAAAACTTGATTGTTTTTGCTGTACTGCTTGGC
>JBEKHL010000043.1:0-11988 GCA_050012295.1 Gammaproteobacteria bacterium | reverse complement strand
TGTGTGTGGCGGAATTTGGCAAATTATTAAGCTTTATTTTAATTTTATCACTAATATTTAAATTTTTACCAATTGAGCCATTAATATTTATTATTAGTGTTATAGTATTTTTAATTATGAATTTTATTAAAAATTTATTAAGGTTAATAATGTGACAACATTAGTTACATCAACAGATTATATAAAAGAACATTTGACTAATTTATCTTATGGTTCTGGATTTTGGCAGATTAACATAGATACATTGATAGGATCTATAATTTTGGGAGGAAGTTTTTTAGCGGTATTTTATTTTGTAGCGAAACATGCTACTAGCGGGGTTCCTAGTAAATTACAGAGTTTTGTTGAATTAATTATAGAATTTATTAATACCCAAATTCATGATACTTACCATGGTAAAAATCAAATTATGGGCCCATTGGCATTAACTATTTTTGTATGGGTATTTTTGATGAATGCTATGGATCTATTGCCAGTAGATTTATTTCCAGTAATTTTAAGATTTTTTAATATAAATTTACATTTTAAAGTGGTCCCAACCACTGATCCAAATTTAACCCTGGGATTATCTATATCAGTATTTTTATTAGTAATTTTTTATGGTCTAACTATTAAGGGGGTTAAAAAAGCTAGTATTGAGTTTGTTGGCAGACCTTTTAGTATTTGGTTATTTCCAATGAATATTTTTTTTAAAACGGTAGAAGGGTTAGCCAAGCCTTTATCGTTAGGATTAAGGTTGTTTGGTAATTTGTATGCTGGGGAGTTAATTTTTATTTTAATTGCATTATTACCCTGGTGGGGCCAATGGATGTTAGGTGGTCCTTGGGTTATTTTTCATGTTTTGATTATAACTATTCAAGCATTTATATTTATGATTTTAACAATTATATATTTAGCTATGGCAGAAGAGACACATTAGATTAACAAAAATAATTGGGGGTAGATAGACAATGATAGATACAACATCAATGTTGCAGGTTGCAGCAATGGTTTCTAGTTTACAGCAGACTACTGCTTGGGCAGCGGCATTTTTAATTGGAATAGGTGCCTTTAGTACTGCGTTTGGCTTTGCTATTTTAGGAGGAAAGTTTTTAGAGGGGGCAGCCAGACAACCGGAAATTATGGGCCAATTGCAAGTAAAAATGTTTATTATTGCAGGTCTTTTAGATGCAGTGTCGATGATTGGAGTTGGTATGGCGTTATATTTTACTTTTGTTAACCCATTTATGCATAATTTAGAAATGTTTTTACCAAAGTAAAAAAATAATTATGAATATTAATGCAACTTTATTTGGACAAATGATCACGTTTGCCATATTTGTATGGTTTACTATGAAGTTTATTTGGCCATATTTAATAAAAGCGTTAGCAGAGCGAGAAAATAAAATAATACAGGGATTGCAAGCTGCTGAAAAAGGTCAGCAAAAATTAAATATGGCAGAAGATTTTGCTAAACGTAAAGAGGCAGAGACTAAACAGTATTGTATGCAATTGGTAGTAGAGGCTAAAAAGCAAGCCATACACATTATGGACTTAGCTGTTGCTCAGGCTAAAACTAAAAAAGAAGAAATAATTTCATCTGGACGTATTGAACTAGAAAGAGAGCAATTAAAATTAAAGCAAGATTTAAAAGAACATTTAGCTCAATTAATTGTTATAGGAGCTGAAAAAATATTAGAAAATCATTTGGACCAAACTAAACATCAAACTATTTTACTTGAAGTAAGTAATAAATTATATGGAACAAAATAATAGCAATATAATTAGAGGATACTCTAAAGCAATTTTTGCTATTGCTAATGAGTTTAATGCTGCTATTTCTAAAGAAAAGTTTTTATTTTTATTAGAATTTTTAAGTACAGTGGTTAAAGAACCAAGGATAATAAAATTAATTAATAATAGTGTATTAAGTGTAGAGAATAAAGTAGATTTTTTATTAACGTTAACTAATTCTATAATGATTTCGCCATTAATAGAGAATTTAATTAAATTATTAGTTAAAAATAAGCATTTGTTGTTAATACCAAAAATTTACGAATATTATGACAAATTATATTTACAAAGCGAAGATAAATTAAGGGTGAAAATCATTAGTGCAGTTCTTTTGGATGAAAATCAAAAGAAAAAATTATATAAAGATTTAACCGCATATTTTAAAAAAGAGGTTTTATTGGAATATACAGTAGATGGTTCGATTATTGCTGGAATAATAATTAAATATAATGATGAAGTAATTGATTATTCTTTTAAGAAAAAATTGCTAAATTTACAGCACGAATTATTGGAGTAAATATTAAATGTTAAACGCAAAAGAAATTAGCAGCCTAATCGAAAGTAAAATTAAAGATTCTAATTTTGCTAATATTAGAAGCCAAGAAGGTAAAATTATTGGCGTAGCAGATGGTATAGTTAAAATTTATGGTTTAGAAGATGCTAAATATGGTGAAAAATTAATTTTTGAAGATGGAACAATTGGTGTCGTATTAAATTTGGAACAAGATAGTATTGGAGCAATGGTCTTAGGAGATGTTAATAATATTGCTGAAGGACAAGTAGTTAAATTAAGCCGAGATGTTTTTAAAGTTCCAGTTGGACCAGAGTTGGTTGGTCGAGTAGTTAATGCTTTGGGAGAACCAATTGATGGCGGTGTAGCCTTAGATTGTAAAATATATTCTCCGATAGAAAAAGTAGCGCCAGGAGTTATATGGAGAAAATCTGTTTCTACGCCACTTCAAACAGGACTAAAATCTATTGATGCTATGGTACCAATTGGTCGAGGACAAAGAGAATTAATAATTGGTGATCGACAAACTGGTAAGACTGCATTAGTTATAGACACTATAATTAATCAAAAAGATCAAAATGTAGTATGTATTTATGTGGCAATTGGACAAAAAGCATCTTCTATTTCTAGTGTAGTACGTAAACTACAAGAATATGAAGCTATGAAACATACTATTGTGGTAGCGGCTACTGCTTCAGATGTAGCATCTATGCAATATATTGCTCCTTATACTGGATGTACTATGGGCGAGTATTTTAGAGATCGAGGCGAAGATGTTTTAATTATTTATGATGACTTAACTAAACATGCTTGGGCGTATCGACAAATATCTTTATTGTTAAGAAGACCACCTGGTAGAGAAGCATATCCTGGGGATGTTTTTTATTTACATTCTAGATTGTTAGAGCGTGCAGCTAGAGTTAATGAAGAATATGTAACTTTACAAAGTAATGGAGAAATAAAAGGCAAAACCGGATCTCTAACTGCTTTGCCAATTATTGAAACACAAGCCGGAGATGTTTCCGCATTTATACCTACTAATGTTATATCAATTACCGATGGCCAAATTTTTTTAGATACGGATTTATTTAATGCCGGTATTCGTCCAGCAATAAATGCTGGATTGTCGGTATCTAGGGTGGGTGGGGCTGCTCAAACACAAATTATCAAAAAACTAGGAATAGGGGTGCGGTTAGTATTGGCGCAATATCGAGAGTTAGCGTCTTTTGCTCAATTTGCTTCAGAATTAGATAGTGTTACTTTATCACAATTAGAGCGTGGTCAAAGAGTAACAGAACTAATTAAACAAAAACAATATTGCCCTATTTCTGTAGGGTTAATGGCGATTAGTTTGTTTGCGGTATCTAATGGGTATTTAGATGATGTTCCTTTGAAAAAAATAGGTGAGTTTGAACAAGAATTACATAACTATGTGGAAGTAGATTATCGAGATTTTCTAGATGATTTAAATATTAAAAAAGATTTTAATGATGAGGTTTCTAATAAAATTATAGAAATAATATTGAACTTTAAAAAACTAAAATGGGTAGTATAGTATTTTATGTCTAGATTAAATGAAATTAAAACGAAGATAAAAAACATAAAAAGCACTGAGAAAATTACTAGAGCTATGGAAATGATTTCTGCTAGCAAAATGCGGAAAGCACAAGATGTTATGCGATCTTCACGACCATTTTCTGCGGCAATTAGTGAATTAATTAATAATTTGTCTTTAGGTTGTTTAGAGAAACATTATTTTTTTGTTAAACGGCCAGAGATTAATATCGGGTTATTAATCATAGCTTCTGATAGAGGCTTGTGCGGTGGTTTAAATATTAATTTGTTTAGAAAATGTTATAGCAGTATAACGGCATGGCAAAATAATAATGTTAATGCCCAGATAAAACTTGCTACTATTGGGGAGAAGTCTAAAAAATTTTTTAATAATAAATTTGGAGAACAGGTGAATGTTATCGCAAGCCGAGAAAAAATTGGCAAAAAACCGAAGATGCAGGATCTAATTGGTATCACTCAAGTATTATTGCAAGAATATAAAGAACAAAGAATAGATAGTTTGTATATAGCGTATAATGAATTCGAAACTACTATGCAACAAAAACCAACTATTAAACAATTGTTGCCAATTGTAAATGGTTTGTTTAGTAATAATCAAGTGTTACAAACTGAATATATTTTCGAGCCAGACAGGGATAGTTTATTAGATTTATTATTAAAACGCTATGTGGAGTCTTTAGTATATCAAGGGGTGGTTGAAAATATTGCTTGTGAGCAGTCAGCACGAATGATCGCCATGAAAAGTGCTACAGATAATGCTAAGCAAATTATAGAAGGCTTACAGCTTAATTTTAATAAAGAACGTCAAGCAATAATTACTAAGGAAATTTCTGAAATTGTTGGTGGATCGGTTGGTATATGAAAAAGTTTAATGAACCCTCACCCAATCCCTCTCCCGCTGTGCGGGAGAGGGGTGTTTAGTATAATTAATAAATAAGATTGAGAAATAAAAATGAGCACTAAAGATAATACTGGTAAAATTCTCCAAGTTATTGGCGCAGTAATTGATGTTGAATTTAATATTAATGCAGTGCCTAAAATTTATGATGCATTAAAAGTAGTAGATAATGGTTTGATTCTAGAAGTACAACAGCAATTAGGTGATGGGGTAGTAAGAACTATTGCTATGGGTGTGTCGGAAGGTTTGCAACGAGGAATGTCGGTTATTAATACGGGTAATTCAATTTGTGTGCCTGTTGGGGAAGCAACTTTAGGTAGGATCATGAATGTACTTGGTGAAGCAATTGACGGTAAAGGAGAAATAGCTTCATCAATTAAATTACCTATTCATCGTAAACCTCCGACATTTCAAGAGCAAGCTATTAGCGAACAATTATTAGTAACTGGTATAAAAATTATTGATTTAATTTGTCCTTTTGCTAAAGGAGGAAAAATCGGATTGTTTGGTGGGGCAGGCGTAGGTAAAACTGTTAATATGATGGAACTTATTCGAAATATTGCCATAGAGCATAGCGGATATTCAGTATTTGCTGGGGTAGGGGAACGTACTAGAGAAGGGAATGATTTTTATAATGAAATGTTAGATAGTAAAGTATTAAATCAAGTTGCTTTAGTATATGGACAGATGAATGAGCCTCCTGGTAATAGGTTAAGAGTAGCACTTACTGCTCTTACCGTTGCAGAAAAGTTTCGTGATGATGGCAGAGAAGTATTATTGTTTATTGATAATATTTATCGGTACACTTTAGCTGGAGTGGAAGTTTCAGCTTTATTAGGTCGAATGCCATCTGCAGTTGGATATCAGCCAACATTAGCTGCTGAAATGGGTACTTTGCAGGAACGTATTACCTCAACTAACAAGGGTTCTATTACTTCTGTTCAGGCAATTTATGTTCCTGCAGATGATTTAACCGATCCGTCTCCGGCTACTACATTTGCACATTTAGATGCTACTGTTGTTTTGTCTAGACAAATTGCTGAAATAGGTATTTTCCCGGCGATTGATCCATTAGATTCAACTAGTAGACAATTGGATCCACAGATAGTAGGGGAAGAGCATTATCAAGTTGCTAGATCTGTTCAAAGTATTTTACAAAGATATAAAGAATTAAAAGATATTATAGCTATTTTAGGAATAGAAGAGCTCGCAGACGAGGACAAAATAATTGTTGCAAGAGCTAGAAAAATTCAAAAATTTTTATCGCAACCATTTTTCGTTGCTGAAGTATTTACCGGTAATGCTGGAAAGTTTGTTTCGTTAAAAGATACTATTAGAAGTTTTAAAGCTATTATTGATGGAGAATGTGATAGTTGGCCGGAACAAGCGTTTTACATGGTTGGAAGTATTGATGAAGTGAAATTAAAAGCAGAAGAGCTAATTCATAAAAGACTATGAAGCAATTTGAATTAAATATAGTAAGCCAAGAACAACAAGTTTATTGTGGGCTGGCTGTTAAATTATTTGTAACTTCTTTACATGGGGAGTTAGAGATTTTATATGGCCATACTAAGTTATTAGCACAATTAGCTCCAGCTCCTGTTTGGATTGAAAAATCAGACTTTAGTAAAGAAGCTTTAGTTATGTTTGGTGGAGTATTAGAAGTTCAGCCTAGTAAATGTATAATTTTAGCAGATACTGCAATGCGGGCTGCAGATCTGGATAAAGTAAAGGCATTAAAAGCCAAGCGTGATGCAGAGCAAATCTTGCTGCAAAAAGGTAGAGGAATTGATTATGAGGCTATTAGAGCAGAGATTGCATTTGCTAGTGCACAATTAAAAGTCATAAGGCATTTGTTGGGTAGATAAGAAATTTCATACGCCACTATTACCCGTATTACAGATCCCTAGTGGTGCTGAAGTTGTTGCTGGGGTGGTTTGAGATGGGTTGTTGCAAGCTGTAACGGTAGTACTACTAGAGCTTGTTGCAGATGGTATTTGAGTAGATAATGCGATGGTAGTATAAAGCCCAGATAGATTTTTCCAATTTACAGCAACCAACATAGTTACAGTTTGTGGGGTGGGCGATAGAGTAACGCCACTGGTTAAACAAGCACAACCTTTCCCGTTTGGTAACATAGTGGACAGGATATTTTGCCACTCTTCAACGGTAGATTTATAAAAAGTTTGGGTAGGACATCCACTAGCTGTATAACAACCTGCAACATCCGTAGTGCCAGAAATAGTTGGATTTGCCAAGTCTCCTATATTGTTTGGAGCATTTAACGCATAATTAGTAAGTTGGCTTATCATTTGGTAAGCGGTTTCTTTTCGCCCAGCTTCAACAACCGTATATAATGCTCGAGATTGAAGAGCTGCGACTCCGAGTAGACTAATAGATAATATTAAAGCGGAAATCATAACTTCTATTAGCCCGAAAGCTGATATTTTTATGTTGTTGATATGCATAAAAATTATTATAGCTTATTTGTTCTTATTGTTGCACAAATGGATTTTATTAGAGTAACATATCTTATGAGTTATGGAATTATAATTTTAGCTGCTGGAAATGGCAGCAGAATGCAATCAAGCACACCAAAAGTATTACATAAATTAGCGGGTAAGCCTATGTTGTGCCATTTGGTTACAACCGGTCTAAGTTTGTCAAATATTAAACAAGTTATTGTGGTTGGTGGGGCAAATATTAATCAACTACAGGCGGCTTTACCGCAAGAAAAAATTGTTTGGGCGCACCAAACAAAACAATTAGGGACTGCAGATGCGGTGGCTATTGGGTTAACTGTATTAAATCCTGAGATTAAAAATGTATTAGTTTTGCCAGGAGATGCTCCATTAGTTTCTACAAAAACATTAACTAAATTAATTACTAATACTACACCAAATACTATAGGTATACTAACTAGTAATGTAGAAGTGCCAACTGGTTATGGCAGAATTATTCGCGATGGCCATAAGAATTTTTTAAAAATAGTAGAAGAATTAGATGCAAACGATACGGAAAAACAAATAACAGAAGTAAACACTGGTATTTATTTATTTCCTAAGGATTTGTTAACGAAATTCTTATCTAAAATTAATAATAATAATATAAAACAAGAATATTATTTAACAGATTTTTTTAAAATTGCCATAGATAATGGGATCGCTATACATAGCGCACTTGCTACACATCCTTGGGAAATTAAAGGAGTTAATAATATAGTTCAATTGGTTGAATTAGAGAGAGAATTTCAATTACAACAAGCGATCGATTTTTTAGAAAAAGGCGTAATAATTTTAGATCCAAAAAGGTTTGATGTGCGAGGAGATGTAGAAATAGCTAATGATGTTGAAATTGATATTAATGTTATTTTGGTAGGAAAAGTAATTGTTGAGCGAGGAGTTAAAATAGGCGCTAATTGTTATATTAAAGATTCAACAATTGGTGCTAATACCATAATAGAGCCGAATAGCATGATAGATGGTGCTTATATTAATAAAAATGCTGTTATAGGCCCATTTGCTAGATTACGCCCAGGGGTAAATATTGGTTTAAAGTCTAAAATTGGTAATTTTGTAGAAATTAAAGCTACAGTAGTTGGTGAAAATAGTAAGATTAATCATCTTAGTTATGTTGGTGATGCTAAGATAGGAAATAATGTTAATATTGGGGCTGGAACTATTACATGTAATTATGATGGCGTTAATAAACATACTACTATTATAGAAGATGATGTGTTAGTAGGGTCGGATTGTCAATTAATTGCGCCGATTAAAATTAATAAACAAGCAACTATTGCTGCAGGTACTACATTAATCAACGATGCTCCAGCAAACAAGCTTACTTTAAATAAAAAAGATCAACAAAGTAGAGAATGGCAAAGGCCCCCTCTTAAGGGTTTATAAATATGTGTGGAATTATTGCGACAATAGCTCAACGAAATGTAGTTCCAATTTTGCTGGAAGGTTTAATGAAACTGGAGTATAGAGGGTACGATTCTGCAGGGCTAGTAGTTATTGATAATAATAAATTTTTGTTAAATAAAACTAAAGGTAAAGTTAAAGTATTACAAACTTTAGTACAAGAAAGTGGTATAGAAGGGCAAATAGGGATAGCTCATACTAGGTGGGCAACACATGGAAAACCTAGCGAAATTAATGCTCATCCACATATTGTAAATAATACTATCGCATTAGTGCATAATGGAATAATTGAAAATTATGAATTGTTACAAAGTTCATTAAAGTTACAACAAAATTTTAATTTTAATTCGGAAACCGACAGTGAAATTATTGCTGCAAAGATATATTTTTATCGAGAACAAGGGATAGATTTTTTATCGGCAGTTATAAAAACTTGTAAAGAATTACGAGGGGCATATTCTATTTGTGTTATGGATATTAATAATCCACATAAGATAATTGCTGCTAGATTTGGTAGCCCTTTGGTTTTAGGAATAGGTGTTGGTGAATATTTTTTAGCGTCAGATAGTTTGGCTTTACAAAATTTAACGCAAAATTTAGTATATCTTAAAGATGGCGATATAGTAACCATTTCTCATGAAGGAGTGGAAATTTGCGATTTATTTGGTAAAAAAATTAAACGTAATAAATCTCAATTAACTATTGTTCAAGATATTGCTGAAAAGGGCCATTATCGGCATTTTATGCAAAAAGAAATTTTTGAACAACCGCAAGCCATAGCTGCCACAATAGAAGGTAGGGTTATAAATGATCATATAGCCGAAACTTTTTTAGGAGATAAGGCGAAAAATATTTTAGCTGCTTGTAAAAATATTCAGATTATAGCTTGCGGAACTAGTTATTATGCAGGGTTAATTGCTAAAGGTTGGTTTGAAGAATTTGCTGGGATTCATTGTCAGGTTGATGTAGCAAGTGAATTTAGATATCGTAACAAAGTAATTCTTGAAAATAGTTTGTTAATTACTATCTCTCAATCAGGAGAAACAGCAGATACTATCGCTGCCTTAAAAAACATTCTTGATTCAAAGAATCTAGAAGTAAAAAAATATTGTGGATTTTTAACTATTTGTAATGTACCAGAAAGTTCGTTAGTGCGTTATTCGGAGTTGGTTGCTTTAATGCAGGCTGGTCCTGAAATAGGAGTGGCATCTACTAAAGCATTTACCAGTCAATTAGCAATAATTCTGATGTTGTTAGCTATTTTTATCAAAAAAACTAATAATAATATTTTGGATAGCAAACAGATTGTAGAAGAACTTAATAATTTGCCAAAAATTTTGGAAAAATTTTTAAAGTTATCGGAACAAATTAAAATAATCGCTAAAAAATTTGAGCATAAAAAAAGCACATTGTTTTTAGGTAGAGGCTTATTATATCCATTAGCATTAGAAGGTGCTTTAAAATTAAAAGAGCTTTCTTATATTCATGCTGAAGCATTTCCTGCAGGAGAATTAAAGCATGGTCCATTAGCTTTAGTGGATGATTCCATGCCGGTAGTAGTTTTAATGTCAAATGATTCTTTGGTAGACAAATTAAAATCTAACATTCAAGAAGTATTGTCTAGAGGCGGTGAATTAATAATATTTGCTGATCAGGCTATTAAATGGAAACATAAACAAAACTTACATATAGTAGAATTACCTAGCATACCATATTGGTTAGCACCATTAGCTTATGCCATTCCTATGCAACTACTAGCCTATCATGTAGCAGTATTAAAAGGTACAGATGTAGATCAACCGAGAAATTTAGCTAAGTCTGTTACAGTGGAATAATTATTATGTGCGGAAGGTTTACTCTAACGGCCTCTCTTCCCCAAATTAAAGAACATTTTACCTTGCAACAAGCTGTCGCAGCGTTAATTCCTCGTTATAATATAGCACCTAGTCAGTTTGTAGTTATTATTAAAAATAATAGCCTCGAGTTTGCTACCTGGGGTTTTAAGATGGCTAATTCAATTAATAGTATAATAAATGCTAAAATAGAAACAGTTTTAGAAAAAAAATGTTTTAATATGGCTTTTAAAAAGCAGCGGTGTTTAATAGTTGCTAGTGGTTTTTTTGAATGGAAAACTATAGGTACAAAAAAGGCTCCTTTTTATGTACAAGTGAAAGAACAAGCTATTCTTGGGTTTGCTGGAATTTTTATTAAAGATAATTGCGCTATATTAACTACGAGCGTAGATCAGACTAAGTATAAAAATGCTATTCATAGTAGGATCCCGGTTATTATTAATAAATCAAATTATCATTTATGGTTAAACGAAAAAACTCCTGTAGATTTATTAACAAATTCTAATTTACAGATCAATCAAGAAGATTTTTTTATGTATCCGGTATCTTCTCAGGTTAATAATCCGAAGTTTGATAATGCGGTATGTATACTAAACACACATGAATTTAGTATATTAAATCATTAGATTGACAATCAGAGGAAGTTACTAGCATTTTTGTTAGGGTTTTTTTCAAAAAAACTAGCTATTGTAATTAAGTGTTTATAAAACAACATAATAATATTACAATTAAAGCTGACTACGATACGCCATATAAAGAGATCATAGATGTTTATTTTATGGACTTTTTAGAATGTTGTTGTCCCGACATTCATAAAAAAATAGACTGGTCAAAAAATTACGAAGTACTTGATAATGAATTAAAAAAAATTAGTAAAAATGCCAAAATTGGCAATCGCGCAGTAGATAAATTAATAAAAATTTATTTAAAAGATCGTAATGTAAATTCTGATGATAATTGGGTGCTAGCTCATATTGAAGTGCAAAGTGAGGGGAAAACTAATTTTGCTGAACGTATGTTTGATTATCGTTGTTGTTTACATAAAAAATACAAAAAGAGAGTGATAAGTTTATCGTTATTAATAGATCAAAATAAATTATGGCGACCAAACAATTATCGTGTAGAATTATTTGGAAGTTATTTAGAAGTACGTTTTATTGTTGTTAAAATAATTGATTATAAAAATAATATTATAGAATTAAAACAATCAAAAAATTATTTTGCTGTAATTATTTTAGCGCAGTTAATGGTGTACCAAAATGTAGAGCCTGAAATTAAACTACGAAACAAAATTGATTTAACTCTGCATTTGTATAATAAAGGGTGGAATAAGAAGGATATTTTAAATATTTATAAGTTTCTTGACTGGATCATGGTTTTACCGGAAGAATTTGAATTACAATATCAAATAGCAATAGAGCAATTTGAAGGGGAAAATAATATGGCTTATATTAC
>JBEKHL010000042.1:0-12682 GCA_050012295.1 Gammaproteobacteria bacterium | reverse complement strand
TTTTCAATATCTTCTTTATCTTTTAAAACTATATATAAATCTTTTACTACATAATTAAGTTCATTCAAACTTTCGTTGCCTTTTCTAAGATGATGACTTGAAAAAACATCAAATTGGCCAGCAGTTTTTAATTGTTGATAAGATTCTTTTCCAAAAATATTTGATAATAGCTTGTCTAAAATAATTATATTGCGTTCTTCATGGGCTGCACTAAAAAACGCTATTCTACAGTTAGCTTTAATTAAATAATTAAATAATATTTCTAAGTATGGTGGAAAATAATAATAGTATGTTTTTTTTGGTTCAATAAACGTAACTGGGTTGGGGCATTCTGGATGTTGTAATTGAAAATTTTTTAGATTATACATTAAAAATTGATAACCAGGGAAAATAGGGAGAGACTCTATTGGTTTGCAAACTACTCCGTCAATATCAAATACCACTAGAAACTTTTTTTTTGGTGTTTTTGTGATCCATGAGAATTCGAAAGTAAAGCACATCCTAATATCCTTAAATAGTTATGGTTTTAATGGGCGGGGGGCGTGTTGTTTGTAGCGTAGACAGGTTATTTCTAAAGGTTGTAGTTCTCCGTAAAAAACAGCTTCTGGGCGTTGTTTATTAACTTCATTTAAACCTGCAAAGATCATCTCCCTTATAAAAGGAGTATTAGTGTCAAATGGTTTTTTATTTATATATAGTTGTTGGCTCCACTCGTTTAAAGATGAAGATAAATGTTGGTCGGTGTCAAAAAAATTGCTAAAAATTCCTAATAAATAATAAGTGTTGTTTTTAACGAAACAAAGAGGAGAGTCCTTCATAGTAAAAAGATCCCATTGATATAAATTAAGAGCGGTAATACAAGGAGAATTGTAGGCCGCATAACGAGGTTGATCTTCTATTAAAATACTATTGTTAATATCTTCTTTATCTTTTAAAACTATAGATAAATCTTTTACTGTACCGCTGGGGTCTACATTTGTGATCCCGGGTCTAAGGTGCTGACTTGAAAAAATATCAAATTGACCGGCTGATTTTAATTGTTGGTATTTTTCTTCACTAAATAGCGTTAATAGTAATTTTTCTAAAATAGTTAAATTACGATCTTCGCTAGCGGCACTGAAAAACACTATTCTACAGTTATGGTTAATTAAATAATTAAATAATATTTCTAAATATGGAGGAAAATAATGATAGTAAGTAGTTTCTAGATAACTAAATGTAGCTGGTGGAGGGCATTCTGGGTGCAAATCTTGGAAGTCGGTTATATTATCTACTATGTTTTGAAAACTAAATTCTGATGCTGTTTGATTACAGATTACTCCATCTATGTCAAATACAATTACAAATTTTCGGTTAACAGGTTCTTTATCGGTATCCTTAATCTCTAGGTCGGTAATCATAAAAACATCCTGTAATTATGAGGTGCTATTAATATATAATATATACCATTTATCCCATAAAACCAGGAGGTAGTTTATCGGTTAAAGCTTGCATCATTTTCATCATGCCGTCTTTATTAGATAATTTTTTAGTCATTTTTTCCATTTGTTGATAATGTTTAATTAATTTACTTAAATCTTGCGTAGAAGTTCCTGAACCTTTACAAATTCTTAATTTCCTAGAGCTTTTATTAAGTAAATCTGGGTAAATTCGTTCTTTTTTTGTCATGGAGTCTATTATGGCAATCATAATTTTTATTTGGTTATCGCTAATTTTATCATTGATTTTAGCTTTAATATTATTAGAAATTGCTGAAAACCCAGGGATTTTATCAATTAAATTGGTAAGCCCACCCATATTTTTCATTTGTAGTAATTGATCTCGTAAAATACTAAAGTTAAATTGCCCCTTAATAACTTGTTTAGTAATTTTTTCAGCTTCTTTACGATCTACTTTAGCTTCAATTTCTTCAATTAACGATAATACATCACCCATACCTAAAATACGGGATGCTATTCGATCCGCATAAAAAACTTCTAATGCATCTAATTTTTCTCCGGAAGTATAAAATTTTATTGGTTTTTGTGTAATGTGTCGAACCGATAAAGCTGCCCCACCTCTAGCATCTCCATCTAGTTTAGTTAAAATAACTCCAGTAATTTCTAAATAATCATTAAATTGTTTAGCGGTATTGGCTGCATCTTGACCAGTCATACCGTCTACAACAAATAAAGTTTCTACTGGATTCAATAAAGTGTGTAATTGTTTTGCTTCTTCCATCATATTCGTATCTATATGTAATCTACCTGCAGTATCTACAATTAATACATCTTTAAATTGTTTTTTAGCTGCATCTAAAGCAGATTGGGCAATTTTTAGTACATTGTCTTCTGAATGCGAAGGGAAAAAATCTGCACCTACTTGAGTGGATATTTGTTGTAGTTGTAAAATAGCTGCTGGACGATATACATCGCAGCTTGCTAGCATTACGGTTTTTTTATGTTTGTCTTGAATATATTTAGCAAGTTTGGCACAGGTAGTGGTTTTACCGCTACCTTGTAACCCTACAACCAATATTACTGTTGGGTGAGTAGATTTTAAGTTTATGGCGATATGTTCGCCCATCAAATTAATTAATTCTTGTTTTACTAATTTGATTAAAAATTGTTCGGCAGTTAAATGTTGATCTATAATTTTATTTAAAGTGCTGGATTTTATAGCTTCTATGAAATAATTGATAGCAGAGTATGCTACATCGGCATCTAATAAAGATTTTTTAACTAGCTGTAAAGTTTCTGTTAAATCGGCTTCTGATATTTTATTTTTACCAGTTAATTTACCCCAAGCATTTTTTAAATTTTCTGATAAATTTTCAAACATATAATCCTTAACTCTTAATTCAAACTCATTTAAATAATGCTAACATTTCCGTAACAAAATTTCTATTTTTTGCTTTGCAACTAATCATTCTACGCACTGGGAAAGTAATAAATTCGGTAGCTTTATTGTAAATTTTTTTAGTAAATACCGTAAAATGGTTAGAAATTAGTACAGGTACACCTTGTTTAGATAAATTAATAGCCATATTTGCTAAAGTACATTGATTATTTTGAGTAAATCCGCCAGCTTGATAACTAGTAAAATTAGCAGTAGTGCTAAGTGGTACATAAGGAGGATCGCAATATACTATGGCCTTATCTGAAGGTATATGGGTTAAAGATTCTGTAAAATCCCTAAAGAAAAATTGTGCTCTTTTAGCCTTTAAAAAAAATAACCGCATAGATTCTTCTGGGAAATGAGGATGTGGATATCTGCCAAATGGTACATTAAATTTATTGTTTTTATTATACCGGCATAGTCCATTATACCCATGTCGGTTTAAATATAAAAATAGAGCGTCCCTAGTAAATGGATCTTTCGAAAAAGAGTATTCATTAAATTGGTTACGAAATTTGTAATATTGGCTATTAGAATTATTTTTTTTAGTAAAAAATGTACGGCAAAAAAGGATAAACTCATCACCATATTGTTGTAATGTTTGATATAAATTAATTAAATCTTTATTTGCATCACTTAAAATATAGTTTTCGTAATTAGTGTTTAAAAAAATAGCCCCGGATCCTACGAAAGGCTCAATTAATACTTTGCCCTTAGGTAATTTAGCTAAAATAACATTTAATAGCTTATATTTGTTGCCTGGCCATTTTATAAAAGGTCTGATGGTTGTTGGTATGTTTTGTTCCCTCATATAGGTTGTTAGTTTACATACATAATCTTCTTGTCTATAATTGTCCTTAGTAAGCAAATTAAATAACAACAGTAAAAATAATTATGTTCAAGTTTTGTAAGACTAACCATAAAAAAGTTTGCCTGTTATTTGTAACCTGGCTATTTTATCAACCAGCCATTGGTTTAGATTTAATGGAGGTTGTAGATTATGTATTAGATACACATCCAGCAATTTTAGCAAACGAAAAATCTGTTGATGTTTCTAAATACAATTATTATCAAACTTTCGGTCAATTTTTTCCAGAGGTCAATATAAGACGAGATCAGAATCGCGAAATAAGTAATAATGGTCCAAACGGAGAATCGGAAAAAAGATACCTGAACGCTAGCACAGATACTTTCCAGTTAACCCAAAATTTATTTGCAGGGTTTAAAGATTGGCATGCTAATCGTGCTGCATTATGGCGTTATATGTCAACCAAAGAAAATGTAGTTTTTAACATTAATTCTACAGTGTTAGATACTATCTCTGTTTATATCTCTGTGTTGCAACAAGAAAAGTTATTGAATTTGGCTAAAGAAAATAAAGATTTCTTTCAAAAAATACTTGCTAATTCACAAAAATTATTTGAAAGCGGTACAACAGATAAAGCAGATTTTTTATTAGTAAAAAACAATTTGCAAAATGCTGATGCAACATTATTGGAAGCTCAGAAAAATTATGATTCAGCAGTATCTAAATTTAAATATTCAGTTAATTTAGAACCAAAAAATTTAGCAATATTAAAGACAATATCTGGCCATATAAGTGATAATCTTCAACAATTAATAGAATTTGCTGTTAAGCATAATTCTAACATTCAAGAAACCGAGGCCAAGATTAAAGCCTTAGAGCATGAATTAAAAGGTACGGCTGGAGATTTTATGCCATCTTTAGATATGTTAATTTCTAAGAGTCAATCTGCCAACATTGCTGGATTGCCTGGTAAAAGCGCAGACATTAAAATTGGTGTAAGTGCCAGTTTAGATTTATTTAAGGGTGGGCAAAGTTATATAGCGATTCAGTCAAAAACGGCCGAAAAGTTAAGCCTAACTTCTCAGCTAGACGCCACAATAAGAAATTTAAAGCAAGATATAAGTGAAACTTTGTTAAATATAAATAACACCATACAGAAGAAAAAATCGATAGAAGAGCAAATATTGTCTGCAGAGCAATCTTTACAGTCATATTTAACGTTATTTGATTACAATCAAGTATATTTGCTTAATGTTTTAAATGCTAAAAAGTTACTATTTACTTCGCAAAACGAAAGTATTATTAATAACAGTAATAAGTTAATATATGAACATAGGATGCTTTTATTAAACAATACTTTAATTTCCGTATTAAATGAAGTATATTTTAAAGCAAATCAATAGCTTCTGAGGTTGCCTTTGCTGTGACTAAAAATATTGCGATTAAAATATATAATGTAATTTTCATTATATTATTACCATTGTTATTTTTAAGATTGTTATTAAAAAGTTTAAAATTAAAAACCTATAGATTGCGTTGGAAAGAACGATTAGGGATTTTTTCTCCACCACAATTAAACAATAGTATTTGGGTGCATGCGGTCTCTGTAGGAGAGATTATGGCGGCAATGCCCATTATTCAAAAAATTCAGATAATATTGCCAAATAATAACATAGTTGTTACTTGTACTACTCCGGCTGGTTCTTATATTTTACAGAAAAAATTATCTAAAAAAGTATTTCATGTATATTTTCCATTTGATGTAAATTTTGCTATAAATAATTTTTTATCTAAAATTAAACCAAAATTATTAATAATTTTAGAAAAAGAAATATGGCCAAATTTAATCGTTAATTGCCATAAAAATAATATTCCAATAATAATTGCTAATGCTCAATTATCTAACAAATCTTTTTATAGATATTCGTTAATTAAATCGTTAATGGCATCATGGTTAAAAAATATAACATTTATTTGTACTCAAACTAAATTTGATACTTATAAATTTAAAAGACTTATAAATAATAATGCTATTAAAAATATTATAACTGTAGGTAATACTAAATTTGATTTAATAACGCAAACTGAAAAATTAGCTTCTGATATATTACGACCAACTTGGATAGCAGCTAGTACACATCCTAGAGAAGAAGAGTTAATTTTAGAAGCCCATCATGCAATATTAAATAAAATTCCTAATGCCCTATTAATTTTAGTTCCAAGACATTCAGAAAGATGTTTTGGTATTACTAAGAAAATAAAAGAAATTAAATTTGTAATGCGAAGTAAACAAAATAATCTAGATATTCCAAATGGCCAAATATATTTAGTAGATTCAGTAGGGGAATTAAATTTATTATATAGCATGAGCCAAGTAGCGTTTGTTGGCGGTAGCTTAGTACCAATAGGTGGGCATAATGTACTAGAGCCAGCGGCTTTATCTATCCCGGTAATTGTTGGGCCATACACTGCCAATTGTAAGCAAATTGTATTTAGAATGAAAATGGCTAATGGATTATTTGTTATAAAAAACCCTCAAGAATTATCCGAAATAGTTTTGCAGTTATTAACCAATAAAAATTTATGTGAAAAAATCGGGTTAAATGCTAAAAAATTTTTGGATAGTCACGTTGGTGCTAGCGAGCAAATTGTTGATTTGGTTGCTAGGGTTGTGTCTTCGTATTAAGCGCCGGGTGGATGTTTATTAATTATAAAGATCATCTCTCTTTAAGAGCAAATTCTTTAATTTTAGTAACTGGCCTTAAGAAATACATTAAAATTCTTTTTTTACCAGTTAAAATATTAACAGTAGCAGCCATTCCTGGAATAATTTTGAATTTGATGTTATCTGCCAAATAATTTTTATCGGTGGTTAGTCGAACTAAATAAAATTCATTATTTTTTTCGTCTTTGTCTGTGTCTGGACTAATGCTAATAACAGTTGCATTTAATGAACCATAAATAGAGGAGTCGTATGCCGGAAATTTAACAGTAGCTGCTTGTTCTTCTTTAATGAATGCCCGGTCTTTAGGATTAATTCTTGCTTCTACGACTAATTGTTCTTCCAGCGGAACTATATCTAATATATCCATACCAGGTTTTACTACTCCACCTACGGTGCTTAATTTAAAATTATTAATATATCCTTCTACTGGAGAAAGAATTTCGGTATGTTCCATTCTATCTTTTAATCCTTTTAACTTTTCTTCTAAGGCAGATTTAAGATTGTCTTTATCTTCTAAGTCAGTTTGAGCTTTAGTTTTAAATGTTTCTACAATGTCAGTAATTTTGCTTTTAGCTTCTGTTACTTGTTTTTCTAATCTAATTCGTTCTAATTGTGACATTAAACCTTGTTTAACTAAAGGTAAAATAAGATTAGATTCTTGTTCAGCCAAATGTAAATTTTTTTCTAAAGAGTCTACTTCATCTTTAAACGAATTCATTATAGTTTTAAATAATTTAGTTTGACCAAGTTTTAAATCTGGATAATTATCTAAATCTGCAGGAAAATCAATTTGAGAACTGTTATTGATTTGAGCTTTTAATCTAGCTATTTCTGCAATTAGAGTCATTAATTGTGCATAATTTTGATTATAGTCAGAACTAAATCTGGTATCTTCTAATTTAATTAGTAATTGTCCTTTTTTTACTAAATCGTCGTTTTGTACGTAAATTTTAGATATTATACCTCCATCTAAAGATTGAAGGGTTTTTACGTGAGAGGAAGGAATAACCTTGCCCATACCATTAGTTATTTCGTCAATTTGAGAAAAATATGCCCATATTACAAATAGTGCGCATAGTATTATTATAGAATAATAGATAATATTAATACTTCTAGGTGCCTCAAAGAATACATTGTTTTTGCAATTGAATTCATAATTTACAACTTTAGGTTGTAAGAGTTTTTTAGGATCAATAGCTGCATTTTTAATGTCTAAATTGCCCAAATTGCTTAAGTTGCCTAAATTTATGCTTTTTGAATTTATAGGGTTTGCGTTATTAGAATTATTTGGGTTTCCTTGGTTGATAGTTAAATTTATAGGACCTGCATTATTGGAATTACTTGGATCCCCTTGGCTGACATTTAAATTTATTTTTTTTGGGTCATCTGGTGGCATAATTTATATCTCTATAGTTATTTGTTGGTGTTGTCAATCATATCTAAAACACTATTTTTATCGGTATCTCTTACAATTTTACCGTTGTGCATAATAATAACTCTATCCACTAATGCTAATAAAGATTTTCTATGAGTTACTAAGATAAAAGTTTGATCGGTTAATAAAGTTTGAAATCTTTTTATAAAATATAATTCTGAGGTGTTATCCATACCGCTAGTAGGTTCGTCCATTAATAAAATTTTTGGTTCTCTTAATAAACATCTAGCAATGTTAACAGTTTGGCGTTGGCCAAAAGATAGACCAGCTCCACCTTCTCCTATAGGAAAACCTAATCCTTGAGGATATTTACTAATAAAGTCTAACAATCCGGATTTTTCTGCTGCCCAGGCAAGTTTTGCGTCGCTAACAGTTGAATTACCAATAAGTAGATTATCTCTTATAGTCCCAAAAAATAAAGTAGGCTCTTGGGATACATATCCGGCAAACATTCTTAGATTAAATGGATCAATTTGACTTACATCAATATTATCAATTTTAATCATACCTTTACTTGGGTCGTATAATTTCATTATTAATCTTAATACTGTGGTTTTACCAGAACCCATATATCCAACAATGCCAACTTTTTCTCCTTTTTTAATGGTGAAGCTAATGTCGTCTAATGTTAATGTTTTAGCATTTGGATAAGCAAAGCTAACATGTTCGAAATTAATATCCCCAGACATTTCGGATTTATAGATATATTGTTTGTCGATGGAAAATTCTTGTGGGGTGTTAAGAATTTTTTCTATGCCAAACAAAGCTTGTTTTACTTGTTCAAAGCGTACTAGCATATTGGATAAATTAGTAATTGGTGCCAATACTCTACCTACTAAAATACTACAAGCAATTAGCGTTCCAACAGTTAAGTGTAGCTCTAATACTTTATATGATCCCCAAAGGATAGTTGCTACTTGTGCTAGTTGTTGAATAAATTGGGCGATATTAGATGCCATACCAGAGTAAAATTTAATATTGTGCCCATGTTCATTTTCTATTTCTAGATAATTTTTCCATAATATTTGGGTTCTATCTTCCGCGCCAATCCCCTTTATATTTTCAAGATTATTTAAAGCTTCTACTAAAATTGCTTGTTTTTGAGCTAAACCTTGCATGTTTAAGTTAACACTGTATTGCATTTTTGCTTGATAGATTAGACTTACTACTATGGTTAATATTAATGCACAGATAGATACTATGGCAACAGGAGCGCCGGCCAACATACCTATAAATACTATAAATACTATTACAAAAGGTAAATCAATAATTGCGCTTAACATGCCGGAAGTGAAAAATTCTCTAATATGAGAAACATCTTTTATACCATTTGCAAATCCACCAGCTGATTTTGGTGTATAATTAAGATGCATTCCTAAAACTTTTTCAAACAATTCTGTTTCTATAGCAAAGTTATTACTTTTTGAAGTTAAATCAATAAATATAGTACGTAATACTTTAATAATAAAATCAAACAGATAAATTAAGGAAATTCCTATAACTAATGCCCATAAAGTATATATACTGTTATTTGGGATAACTCTGTCGTATACATTCATGACAAATAACGGGTATACCATGGCAAAGATATTAATCATGACAGTAGCAACACCAATTTGGATATATATTTTTTTATATTGGTGTAAAGTTTGGGAAATCCAAGATGGCTTGGTTTCTATCATTAACTCTAATGCCCTTTTGTCGAAACTGTATTTTTTAGTAAAATCTATGCAAAATCCAGTATAAACACTTTCTAAATATTCTTTTGATACTCTTTTAACTGATTTTGGACCAGTACAACCCGCCACTTCAAATTCGTCTTTACCTAAAATGGCTTTTAAAACTAGAGAACCGTTGTTTTTGGTAATTATGATTAATGGTAAGGCTACATCCGACATTTGTGATAATGTTTTACGGCTAATAACGCTTTCGAAACCTAACTTTGTTGCTAGACGTACTATATAGGCTGGAGTTTCACTTCTGGCAGGAATTAAGCTGTCGTGTAATTCAATATTATAATAATTACAGATTAATTTAAAACAGTTGCGCAAATTATTACTGTCTGGCGTTTCTTCTGGTGCCTTTTTAAAAAAATTTAACATTTATACATTCCCGGTTAACATAAAGTCTATATTTTATATCGGGAATTTAAGGAATAGTTTGAGGTTTATTTAGTAGATAATAGCAGCTCTAATTTATGACCAACCGATTTAGATTTATCCGCTAGTTCTGCAGTCCAATCAATGACCTTATATAAAAAGATAGCATCAATAGGGTTTAGGTGACCCTCTATATTAAATAATTCTTGTTGTAAATTATTTTGTATATCATCGGTATTTTCGTCGATACGATCTAGTTCAACTATCATGTTTTTTACTAATTGAGCCTCGTTACCGCGAAACCCGGTTTCTATTAATTGATCTAATTCATTAATAACGTTGTGAGCTAGATTTGTTGCATTTATTACTAATTGTACAAAATTTAACAAGTTTTTAGCGATTTGTTCTGGAAAGTGCATTTTTCTATAAAAAATCAAATTAACTAAGCGTTGAGCAGCATTGGCAATTTGATCTTGAGATTTTAAAAGTCCAATAAAATCTCTTCTATCCATTGGTAATAATATTTTACGCGGTAAATGTAAACGAATTTCTTTTTTTAAATTGTCTGCCTTATTTTCTAATAAGTTTATTTTATCACATTCTATTTTGGCACTTTGCCAATCTTGACTTAAAATACTTTGAAAAAATGGCAACAAACTAGTAACCGATTGGTAAGCCAACTCCATATGTTGTTGCATAGGTTTAATTGGTGATTTAGCAAATATTTTTAAGATACTAGGGTTTAACATATACATATTCTATGATAAATTTCGGTAGTAGTTAATAGTAAAGTAAAAATTAATTTAGTTATAATGATAAAATATAGCAAAATATTTATAATTGTTTTAGTAATAATAAGTTTTATTGTTTCTTGGGTATTTATATTTTTTCTCTTGCATATGCTCCTTGAAGCCGATTTATCTTTAAAGCCGGTATATAGACAAACAACTAAGTCTTTAGGTACTAGTTTATATTTGGTTTCTTATGCAGATGGTCCAGAAGTATTTTTTAAAAATAGAAATATTTTAGCGTACTCGGCTATTAATCGAGGGGTTGATTTTATTTATAATTATAGACGTAGCCATATAGAGCCTGAATTTATAGCCAAGAATCCTATATTAAACGAACCAGTTGGAGCTGGGTTTTGGCTTTGGAAGCCATATTTAATTTTAAAAACTTTGCAAAGCATTCCAGAGGGAGCATTATTATTGTATGCAGATTCTGGACTTTTAATAAGACAACCAATTAGAGAATTTATTGATGTTGGTTTTTCTGATCCTAAAAAATCAATATTATTGTTTTCTTATGATCCGGAAATTTATAAGTTGGCAGGTTCTGTTGCTAATGGGGATGTTTTTGATGCATTAGGGTGTCGACACGATCGTTGTAGAAAGGGGCCTCATGTGTGGGCTGGTATTTTAGTTGTAAAAAATACTTCTGAGGGAAGAAAATTTATTAAAGATTGGTTAGATGGTTGTTGTAATGCGGATCTTGTAATGGGAACAAATTTAAAAAGTTTTAATTATCCAGAATTTTTATACCATCAGCATGATGAATCAATTTTAAGCGTTTTGGGTAGTAGAGAAACTGATCTAGTTAAATTTATAGAAATAGATAAGACTTTTTTTGAATATTTTTATATGCATCGTCGTAAAACAGCTGCTCAAAATGTTGCTCTTTTAGGTTTTACTAATATGGATTTAACACGCTTTGAGAGAAAACTTTTGAATAGACCAGTTATAAAACAGTTGCGTTATTTAGCTAAAAAGATATTTGAGAAATAAATTAATTATAAAAACCCCCCCCGCTCGCTAACGCGAGCGACCCCCTTTTGTAAAGGGGGTGTTAGTAGTAGTAGTAACCTGCCCTCCTTTATTAAAGGAGGGCAGGCGGCAAAGCCGCCGGGTGGATTTTCATGAATTATTTTCTACATAAAAAAACTTTTGGTTTTCTATACAGTAAGCAGTTAATCGTTTACCCCAACGGCATCCAGTATCTAAAGCAATAATATTAGGATGATTAACGTTTCCAGCTAAAGCTGCCCAATGGCCAAATGCTATAGTAATATTCTGGGTTTTACGATTGGGGACAGCATACCAAGGTATATAATCTGTAGGAGAACTATGTAACTCTCCTTTATTATGAAAATCTAATTTACCAAGAGCAGTACAAAAACGCATTCTAGTTAGATAATTAATTATACAACGAATTCTATCCCAAGAAACTAAATTATCGTCCCAATTATCTGGTTGATCGCCATATAAATTATTATATAAATCAGTAGAATTTGATTTTAAGATTAATTCTACCTCGTTAGCTAATATTAAAGTTTTTGAGATATCCCAAGTTGGATGTACGCCAGCATGTACTAATAATAAATTAAAATGTTTAGAGAAATTAGCTAATGGTCGATGTTGCAGCCAATTTATTAAATCTTGGCGATCTGTAGCTTCAAGGACAGGATTAATGCCATTTAATTTATCTTTGTTAGTTTCATTGTTAAATATATTGGTTAGTAATTTGTTATTATAAGCGCAAGCTAATAAGGTTAAATCATGGTTACCCAAAATGCAGATCGCTTGTTTGCCTAATGATTTTACAAAACGAATAGTTTCTAGTGAGAGTGGTCCGCCGTTTATTAAATCACCAGTTAGCCATAAATGATCAGACGACTTAAATTTAATTGTTATTAATAAGCGTTCTAAAATATTTAAGTAACCGTGTATGTCTCCTATAAT
>JBEKHL010000041.1:0-18964 GCA_050012295.1 Gammaproteobacteria bacterium | reverse complement strand
TAAAGTGGTGCCATTCATAGCGTATACTTCAACTGAAAATAACGACAACACTATTAATCCAAGATAAGGGAACATTGCATTTGGTTTAAATTTAAATTTTAGTAACATATAAGCTCCTTTTATATAAAAATTTGATCTATTACTAACAGGTTAATCTTAAAGCATTGGATGGTTGAGCTTCATTACTTTCTAAGGTTGGTTTTTTAGTATCAGCTAATAAAGCTTTATATTTAGTAAAAATTGGCATGGTGTTATTTTGTTGTTTTATTTCATCCATCTGTTGTTTTAAATTATTTTGCTCGCCAGTCATAGCTGTTAGTGTAGCAACCTGTGATTCTTCAGCTTGTTTTTTTAAATCTTTCAATTCTCCAGTTAATTGTTTTTGGGTTTCTTGTACGTTTAAAAGGGTATTTTTATATGCTAGTTTGGAGCATTTTACTATAAGCTCTAAATCTTCACCCACATTATCTGTTTGGTTACTTTCATCGCCACTATTAATTTTAATCTTTAATAGTTCTAACAGAGCATCTTCTTGTTTTTGTTTAATTGAAAACATTAAATCTGTTAATTCGTCTTTTCTGTTTTTAGCCATATTAATAACCGTTGAAACTATACTTTCTTGTTGTCTTGCTGCCGAGATTAATGTTTGTTCTAAATAGTTATTGGTATAATTTTTTGCTTCTAAAAATTCTATAAGCTTCTCATGCTGTTTTAACTCGGTTAAAGCTTTAACCAAAGCTTCACTTTCCAAACAAGTGTCATCAACTATTTTGGATAATTCCTCAAACCGCTGGCTTTGCAGTTTTTTTAGCTCTTCTATAGTGCTGTTAAAAATTACTTCTGCATGTTGTTTTATTGTTGCTAATTCATTATTTCGGTTAGTTTGCAACTCTTGCATTACTATTAATGTGTTTTCTTGGTCGAGCTGCGCTATTTGTTTAGACGTTTGTTTTGGTTGGTTTGTTTGTGGCATAACTATTACTCCTTTAATATCTTGTAAAAATAAAATTACTTTAAGTAGTTTTTACAATCTCTCATCCTGACTAATGTCAGTTTTTAAGGTATGTAAACAACCAATTAAACCATATTTACAAATACCAATATTTTTCATATTAAAAATACCAATACTAGTACATAGCATTAATAATACCAATGTTTTTGATATTTGCAATACCAATATCAATATAATTTTAAAAATTTTTTTCTTATGATATTTTTGCAATAAACTATGCAATAAAATGTATGGGTTATATATGCTAAAATTTATGACTATTAAAAATAATAAAGAAGGATGGATAGAACATTTTTCTGTTCCTTTTTCTTTTTCTAAAATAGCTCGTTGGAAAACAATAGATGTATCATACTCTATAGAAGAATATAAAACTTTTCTTAAAGGAACTATTACTTGATAAACAATACTATGAATATAAATGCTAATATGGACAAAGCATTTAAAAGAAAACTAGCCTTAGAAAGAGGAAAAAGAGTTAAGCTTATTAGAACATTAGCTAACCTTACTCGTAAAGAGATGTTTGAAAAATATAGCATAAATCCTAATACCACCCATGCTTGGGAAAAAGGTACTAATCTCTTAACTGAAAAAAAAGCCATCAACCTTGTAGAAGTTTTTACTCAAGAAGGTATTGCAGTAACAAAAGAATGGCTGCTTTATGGAGAAAATCCAGAATCTATTAATAAATTTAATTTAGACGATAAAACTCAAGATTTAAAAGATATTATCCATATTAAAGGGGACTTAAAAATTCTTGATGAAGTAAATTATTTTCGTCATAACAACCTTAATTCTGTTAGCGCTATGATTTCAGATGAGGCATTATTTCCACTTTTTTGTGTTGGCGATTATGTTGGTGGTGTTAATACCATTGGGAAAAGCTTAAATGAGTTAGTTGGAGAATTCTGTATTATTACAACAAAAGATGGAAAAGTTTTAATAAAAAAAATATTGAGCTATAAAGGTAAAAATGATTTTTTAGTTGGCGGTATTAATCCTTTTGCAAACTTAAATGATCCGCATTATTTTACATGTACAATTCAATCAGCAGCTACAATAACTAGACATTGGTGTCTTGGCATGATTAGCAAAAGACCAGAAACCTTAAAATCTTAAAGCTGCAAATATAAAAATCAGTAAACACTGGCGCCTAAGTCTAGTAAGCAAAAAAGCTTAAGTAAAAACTAACTAAATGTGTTGATCAATTAAATTTCTCATAATCAACGATACACTGTCAATTTGATAATTAAAAAAATTAATCAGACACCCACTATCTTGTTTGGTTCCGAATGTAACAGCAATTAGTCGAATGTTTTTTTGATACAATAAAGAAATACTAGCTTTTATTCCAGCAATATCATTTCTCTTTTGGATATATTCTTTGGTTTGTTTCTCCAAAGTTAATAACTCCCAATTTATAACATTTAATCTGGAAGAAAGAATATGTTTTTGAACCGAAGAATAAATATCCTCATTGTAATGATTTTTACAATAATTAAGCCACTCTTGGTTATTGCAATAAGTTATAATAGATTGTTGCTTTTCAAATATAGTAAAAGAAAAATAATTAATTGCTTTTGTTGGTAATAATTGTAAAACGTTAGCTATTTGTTTGAACTGAAACGTATCCATATTTTAAATCTCCTATAAAAGAAACAAGTACTTTTGTAACCTAAATTTTCCTTTGATTTTTTGGCAAGCAGCCAATAACCTTTAAAAAATCTGAAAGTACATAAAAATCTTCTCCTTCGATATCCATTAAAACTACGTAAATTCTTATTTAAGTAGAAAATACTTAGATCTTATATTTAATAAATAACTGGTTTATTTGTTTTTAAAGAACTTATCATTGTTTTTATTTATGAAACTGAAATATTAAATTTGCCTAAGTTTGAATTTTACGGTGTAATAAATAGCGCTTGAATTTTTTAATTATTAATATAAATCGTTAACTTAATTGGATAAATGGATTTTAATTTTATGAGAAAATTGCATGCAGGATTGTAAATTTGGTTATTTGCCTAATGGGTATTTTAACCAACTGGAAACTATAAACGATGTGCTATTTACTGCTAGAGAGATTGATACTATAGCCTGTGTTATTAATATGCGTGGCAGTTCTAAAATTGCCTCTATTTTAGATATTTCCCCAAGAACTGCCGAAACTCATATATTCAACATAAAAAGAAAAATTGACAAGAATGCTAGAGAAGGAGTTATCGATTTCGTGGAACGATCTGGTAAAGCTTGCTTTCTTAGAAAACATTACCAAAATTTGCTCATTCAAGCTGACTTTAATAAAAAGCTGAAATCTATAGCTAACGCTATCCATAGCAATACTCCTGTTTGTTATTTTTTTTGTTGTAACGAAAAAAGTAAAGATTCAATAATTCCAGTTATTCAATATCACCTTAAACTTGCTGATGTTAAACTAAAAATCTGCTCTACCCAAAAAGAATTTATTGAACCCCAACAAGAAGAACATTTTATTTTTGTAATTTCCGATCAAGCTAAAGATCAACCTTTAATTTTAAAAGCATTACAAAAATCTAAGCATAAACCGAATTGTTTTTCTTTTTTAGTGATAGAAAATATTAACCATAATATTTCTAAAGAACTAGTTGGAACACCATATATTGATTTATTAGGATCTAAAAACTATTATTTGACAATTTTTGAAATTTTTAAAAGACTAGCACCTAGAATTGATTTTGACAACATTATTTCGCAATTGGAGTGTTATCACCAATCTATTACTGATCAACAAGGATTTCTTGAAAGTTATAACAATCATGGTTTAAAAACCACTGTTACTGATAATGCTGATCTGCAAGCTAAAATTGGTGTGCCCAGAAAGTGGCTAATGGTGATGCTATTCTTATCAATGCTTGTTGTTATTGTAGGAGGATACAGCAAAATTATGTTTAAAAAACCAGACCAACACGAAACAAATTACCATCTTTTCTCTAAAGCAAGTCCTAGCTTTGCTATCACAAGTTATATACCTGAAATATTAACTGGTTATGAACATTTTATTGGCCGCCAAAAAGAACTGCAACAAATAGAACAAAAATTAAATCAAGATAATATAGTAATAATCGCCGGACAAGGAGGCATAGGTAAAAGCAGTTGCGCCATAGAATACGGGAAACAACATAAGAGAAATAAAATAGTACGCTATTTAAATGCTGAATCTACCACCAAAATAGATCAACAATATAGGGAATTGGCTCAAGAACTTAATATTAATGTAGAACAACAACCAAGAAACGTAGTAATGCAGTTAGTGAATAACAAATTAAATACTTTATCAACAGAAATATTATTTATTTTTGATAATGTTGATCAGTATGACGATGCCAAAGAATATCTAATAAACATGCCAATGAATATAAAAGCTATAATAACTACCAGGCAACCTATGTTAATAGCTAATAAACCTCATATTGCTATTGAAGAATTTAACAATGAAGAAGCAGAGGAATATTTGAAAAACAGTTTACAAAAAAGATGTTTAACAAACGACTTCATACATAAACTGATCAAAACAGCTGGTACTTTACCCTATGATCTTAAATGTGTAGCCGCCTATTTGATTGATAATCCATCGGTAGATCATAAAATAGATGCTAACGAAATAGCCAGTAAAATCAAAGATAAGTTATTTGAAGAGTTTATCATTAGCCCTGATCAAACTAAACAGCAAGCTTGGAAGATATTACAATATGTAGTTAAATTAGATCCAGATTTTATTAGCATAAATATTGTAAAGGAGTTATTTCCTCAAGATACTGATCTTTCATTGGCTGCATTAAAGAAATTAGAATCGTTGTCTTTAATCTCAATAGTTAACGATCAAAACGATCAAATCGGTCTTAAAATACACCGAAAATTACAAAAAAACGTGCAAAATTCAGTAAAAAACCACCAAGAATATTCTATAAATGGGCAAAAGGTAATCTGCCATTTGCTTGGCGTATTTAATAAATTATTCCCAGATGTAACATTTCGCCCAAACACCCAATGGCAAACAGCAATTAGTCTGCAACCTCATGCGGAAAAATTGTTAAATGTAGAAACTAAAGTTGTAGTTAAAAAAGATCAAACTAATATGGCGGATCTTTATTACAAATTGGCTAAATATTATGCTGCCGTTAACAAAAATTATCAGCAAGCTTTGAATCATGCTAAAATAGCTTTAGAACGTAGATGCGCTTTATATAAAGATCCTCACGCTGACATAGCAAACTCATACAATGTTATTGGAGTTATTTACCGAAAACTTGGCAACGTCCAAGAAGGATTAAAATATTTGGAAAAAGGATTAAAAATAAGGCTACAACTATATTCAGGAGATCACCCTAACATTGCTGATTCTTTTTATACTTTTGGAAAAGCATTGGTTCAGCACGGAGAAACACAACAAGGATTAAAGTATTCGCAAATGGCCTTAGAAATGAAGCGACGATTATATTCAAGTAACCACTATGAAATTGGTTGCTCCTTAAATACAGTAGGTATAGGATATCTTGATTTAGGAGATTTTGAAAAATCAATTGAATATTTAAAAGCAAGTTTAAAAACGTTTAATGAGCCAAATCCGGTTAGTTACGAAAAGGTTGCCACACTACAAAGTAATATCGCTTATAATTACAACAAATTGGGCAACCACAGAGAAGCCCTTAAATATGCGCGAGCTTCTGTAGATCTTTTTAAAGAGCGATATCCTGATGGCCACCCAAGGGCAATTTATTCTTTAGATGATCTTGGTGACTCTTTAATAAGAACTAATAATGTTAAGCAAGGGCTAGATGTTTTACATCAGGCATTATCGTTAAGCAAAAAATTTAGTATAGATAAGCATTTTATTACTGCTTTCATTTTACAAGACTTAGGATGGGGATACTTCAAAAACAAAGATTATCCAACAGCATTAATATATACAGAAAAAGCATTAAACTTACGAAAAGAACTGTACGGTACTAGAAATCATCATGAACGGGCAGAATCTTTATATAATTTAGGAGATATTTATTTAGCTTTAGGGAACAAAAATTTGGCACTAAAATCATACCAAGAAGCTTTAACAATGTATACAGTATTGTCGCTTAGGTATTTGCCAGCATATGATGAAATTAAACAAAAAATTAACCAATTGGCAAACACCGATGTTTTAAATGGGTAAACATTCATCAACTGACTCTACCCGTAAAGATCTTCTACCAACCCCAAATAAAGTGAGCATTACATTTTGTACAATGTTGGCTCAAACTCAAACTGTTCAAATGTTAATATATCTTTAAACGTTTCTGGTTCATAATTTCGTAAAAAATCATTAAACAACGCTTTTACCGCAGGATGTTCCAGTTTTCGTTTTTGAAACCAAGTATAAATTAACCTTACACCACTTCTCAAACTTATTTCAAATTGTTCAATAATAAGGTGTGTTTTTTCCGTAGAAAATTTTGCTAAACGTTCATTTATAGTAAAAGCTACATATCTATTATAAAGCAATCGTATTTCTTCTTGCTTTTTCTTTGCAGCCAATTCTTGCTCTTCTTTTTTTCTGTGTTTTTCAGCAATTACTATTCCTATCGGTTTAGTATATCTATAATCGTTTTTCAATGCTTCCATTAAATAAGCAGATATTTGCCTTATTTTTCCTAGTTTAAAGCTTTCAGAATTTAAAACAAACGTTGCCTTTTCATTAATATAATTTAATTCATATTTAGACAATATATTCTCTATACTTTTAGCTGACATGCTAAAAGTATCCTTTAATGTAGATAATAATGCATTGTTTTTAATTGTCGCGTTATCCTTTAATCCACCACCATTAACATCACTTAATAATGGACGATTGAAGGTGTTTTGCAGCTTAGCTTTTAACAAAAACCTAATACTTATCACTTTGTTCTTGAAACGTTTGAGTTCTGGTTCTATTGTCATAGGAGAATATAAATTTACTTCATTTATAGCCATATCTAGTACTCTTTTTTTAAAATCCCTAAATATACTGTATTTCTTCTCGTCAACCCCCATTAACTTTCTAAAAATTTCTAATGATAACCACGGAGTTTGTGGAATACCGTTATACCTAATACAATTTTCATATAATGCTAAACCATAAGAAGATTTAAATTTTGGCAACAAAGATATATTAATACGGCCATAAATTTCTGGTTGGTAAAAAAGTTCCGTCATTATAGAACTGTATTCGTAAATACATACCCCACCTTCAAGTTTGGCAGCAGCAAGAACCGAGCTTGCCCTCCATTTATCGTTTAGTTTATTTGCATCACTACTTATAACATTCCATTCTATGGTTATAACCATCAGTTCTAACAAAGCTTTTTTTAACGACTTATAATCATTGCTTTTATAACCAACTATCTCACAAAGTGTTTTGGTTCGTATAGAAAATTGCTGTTTTAACCCAAGTTCTGGGTAAGCATTAAAAAGCAAAGCATTAAATAATTTTCTTTGTACTAATGTTAGGTTGTTAGAGCAATGAATCAAATTAACATGTTTTTTTAATTCTAAATTACATTCCGTATCTTTTGCTATCAAGTTTAACCTCTCTTATAACTGCTGTTACAGCTTGTTTTAAATATATTTTACACTCTCATCTTCTCTTTTTTGACAAACATCTTCTAAGTATTTCACTAAATACTGACATAACTTTTCATGAACAACATTTTTTATGGTTTTATCAATAACTATACAAGGAGCTCCTTTATGATTGATTTTAAAAGTAAATAGTTTTTTACCAAAAGACGACTTATAACTTTTCGCTTTAATTGCGTACTTGTTTTCCTCATTTTCTTTAATGTTTGATAAGTTGGCTTCTAGTTTTGCAGGAGAAGTAATAGTCTTTCCGATTTGAGAAGCAACTCTTAATAAGTTTGAATACAATTGTGGTGATTCCTTAACTACGGAAGCTATTTTAATTGCAAGACTATTGGATAGCGCATGAATATCTGGAATTAATGTAACAATTTCCGTTGGAATTTTTGAATAGGCCATTATATCATATACTTTTGAGAGAGACATGCCCATTTTTTCAGAGAGATCTTTTTCATTTTTAAACACCCTGTCTTCAAAAAGTTTTTTATATAGCATGGCATTTGAATAATTGCTTATGTCTTTCCTGGCTCGATTCTCTGTCTCTTGAACAACTAATGCTTCTTCGACATTGTATAAATTTTTTTTAATTGCCAAAAAAGGAATATTTAATTGCAAACACGCTTCATATCTTCTACGACCAAATATAACTTCATATTTAATGTTACTATAAGGTTTTGGGTGCGAGCGAATTAACCCTGGTTGGAGTTGTCCATTTTCCTTAATAGATTTTATAAGCTCTTGCATGTCTCCCATGTTATCTTCTAACCGATTAGCATATTTCCATGGTTTGCATTGTTTAGGATCGATACTAACCAATTCGTTTTCATTAAAAACAACACCTGTTGATGTTCTAAAGTATGAGCCTAAATCGTTGGAAAATTCTGCTGATCGTTTTGCTTGGTTAAAAGAATTGTCGTTATCTATATCTATTCTTTTAACTTGCCCACTTCTTACTAACATTCCTAACGGACCAGAAGAATGAACTGTTTTTTTACTATTGTCCATAAATACCTCCTACAATTTCTATTGATTTGCTTGGCGTAACCAAATGTCTTTAAAATGTCCTATAATTTCCATATTAACATCGTTAAGATGCTGCATAGCTCTTCTGTGTGCTTCTCTGCTCCCTCGAGGTTTAGCAATATCATAAATTGTTCCTAATTCATTGGAAGCTTTAGCAACTTCAATAGTTTCACACATATGGTTTGTTAAGATATACCGTCCAAACTGTTCTCTCATCATGTTTTCCATTTGTAATGCTTCATTGCTTCCTGTGTGTTTAGCGAGCAATATTCTAAGATATTCTATTTTTTTATTCGGAATTTCTTTAAATAAATTCCTTAAAGTAGCCGTATACATAATAAAACTTGAATAATCGTTCATGCTTGGCGGAATAGGAATAATCATACCATCACAGGCAATGATAGAATTTAAAGTTAAATATCCTAAATTTGGGCCGCAATCTATCAAAATGACATCATACCTATCTTTAATCAACTTGAGAGTACTACTTAATCGCAAAAAGGAAGAACCTAATCTTTCTGTTTCGTTCTCTTTTTCGTTAGATAAAATAAGGTCGCAATCTTGAATAGCAAGATTCGCAGGAATAATATCGAATCCATTAAAATGTGTTTTCATAATAACATTAAAAATAAGCGATGGATCATGAATTAAAGCATTAGTTATTGTGTCTTCGTATTTAAGTTCTAAATCAGGAATTAAACCGGAACTAATTAACGTGGCAGTTCCTTGAGCATCAAAATCAAGTAACAACGCTTTTAATCCTTCCATTGCAATTTTTTTCCCTAAGTCTACTGCTGTCTCGGTCTTCCCTACCCCTCCTTTCAAATTTGATATAGCTATAGTTAGAGGTTTTGAGCCAATTGGCCTTTTATATCTGGTATTGGCGCTATCTCTTAAAAAATTAATAGCTTCTAGTGTGAATTTTTTTGTTGGTTTTCCTTTTTCCCTCTGTTCAAGCACAATTCCAGGAATATTTGGATATTTTTCTAACAATTTTCTAAAAGTAGGATCTGATACATTTACCATGTTGGCAGCTTCAATTGGTCCCCAAGTTCTAGGTTTTTTTCTATTTTGAGGGTTGGTTACTAAATTTCTGAGGCTTAATAACATTTCATTTCCAGCCTTATAAAATTTTTCCATTAAGGCTTCAGGTTTGTCTGTTCCATATGTTGTGAGATTTTTTTCTAAAATTGCTACATCCATCTTTCACTCCATTTAATAATTTTCAATATTTAATCATATTAATGCTGTTTTCGTGAAACTGCAAGTATTTCATATAATTTTATTATTACTTAAGAAAAAACACACTCAATCATCAAAAGAAGGTATATATTAAAGTGTGTTTATTTATGTTTAATATGTTTAGCATTGTTTGAACATTAAAAACATTATATAAATCAAGCAAATAAGCACGTAAATGTGACGGTTACAGGATAATTAGTGACGTTTTCAGGATTGGTAGTGACGTTTACATGGGTAGTTGAGACGTTTACATGGGCATAAGTAGTTGATTGTTTGGGGTAATGTGACATTTACAGGGAGAAGTGTTTTAGGGTTTAATATAGACAACTATTAAATTAACCGTCCAACTGTAATTTGGCTAACATGTTACCTGGGAATTTATAAGCAGCCCAAGGTTCGGTTACTGATCTAACAATCCCTTTGTTTGGTGTTTTTTAGGATTAAAATGTTAAGAGTTATAAGATTAATCCGTGACTTTTACAGGGAAGCATAGATTGTTTAATTTTTCTATCAATTTGTTTGGTACTTCATTAAGGTGTTCGTATAGTGTTTTGAGCCCTCGAAGTTAAGTGGTTTTGGTTTGCAAAATAAGCTGTGACGTTTACAGGATAACAACCACATATAACCCGAACAAGATAAAATATAATAAACACCTTAAATCAAATGTTATTCGGAGCTCCGAATATTAAAAATGACTAACCCCTACAAACTAAAGTATAATGTTATGTAGAATATAAAAAAACAAAATGTACTGTAAAAATTATTTTGTTATTCTTGTTTCTGTTACAAAGATAAGTATTTTTTTAAACGGCCTAACTGTGACGTTTACAGGATGTGGCTGGATGTTTTAATAAAATATATTTTTCGTTAGTTGGGCGCAGTGTTCGGAGCTCCGAACACTGCAAAATAATTAAACTTCATGATAAAAACGTGATATTTACGAAGGGTATAGGGTATGTTGTATATCTTTATTGTTTGATTGTTGTGATCTCAAGTAAAACAAGAATGTTAGTTTTTATAACTTAGTAGAGATGTTTACATATAGTATTTGGAGCTCTAGGTATTAAGTGGTTTTGTTTTACAAAACACGCTGTGACGTTTACAGGATGTGGTTGTTATACTATAAACCGAATAAGATAAAACACAGCAAAAATCTTAAAATCAAACGTTATTCGGAGCTCCGAATATTAAAAATGACTAACTTCTATTCTACAAACCAAAGCATAATGTTAGTAGAATATAAAAAAACAAAATGTACTGTAAAAATTATTTTGTTATTCTTGTTTTCGTTACCAAGATAAGCATTTCTTAACGACCGAGCTGTGACGTTTACAGGATATGCAAATTAATATGTCTTTCGTTAAAATGTATCATTCGGAGCTCCGAATGATACTGAAGGTGTTGTATAGTTTTCGAGTAGAATTGTGACGTTTACAGGACGATACAATTTTATGCCGGAGACTATAAATAAAAAATTTGTAGTAATTTTACCGGTTTCTATTAATATATTCTTAAACCTTTTTACTTAATGGAGATAGATATGGTTGAAGTAGAGCAAAATTATAAGCAGACATTTGGGCCGGAAACAGTTAAAACTATAGCATTAAAAATGTTAGAAGAGGGTATATGTTGTAGTATTATTGCAAGATGTACTGGTTTAACTAAAGAAGAAATAAAAAAATTAAATAATCATGAATGCGATCATTAATATTGTGTGCCTATAAGTGAAACAATATTAAAATGCTGGAATATTTTAAAGGAAGACGATTGTCGAGTAGATGTAAATTATATTGAAGCAGCAGATAATTTAATTATTAATTTCATAACAGAATTGGAGTATGCTATCTATATCCAGGAAGGCGATAAATTTTTCAAGTTCTATGAGCCGATGGTAGAGGGGATAATGAGTATGAGTACCCTGTTGCTATATAAAGATACTAATCGTTTAAATATTTTTTGCCCGGAAGTAATAGAAAAACGTGACGCAATAATACTGGTACAAAAATATTTTACTGCTAACAGTATCAAAATTCTCAAGTCGAATTATAAATTACGTTTAGAAGCAAAGGATTTATTGGAAGGCTTCTTATGGGGTTGTTAGATAATATTATAAAATTGATGTAATTTTTAATAAAGTCCCTATGTCGTTTATCAGTGGTGATTTTAAAAAAAACGAGCCTAAATCCTTGTTTTACAAGGGGTAAAATTATCAAAAGCGATTTCAAGAACCGGCCTAACGTGTTAGGCGAACAACTATCGATAAAATGTACCTATAAACTAAATATGAAATTGGTTATTTGGACTCTAAATAAATCATTATTATTGAAATTGGGTTTGATACAAAAGCCTTAATTTGCAATGGTCTTAGATAAATGACAATAATGCAATTGTCTTTGAGTCAAAATAAAAAAATTTCCACGTGGAACTTAGATTATTCTGACAACTGTTCTTCTTGAACTAACAATCTGGCAATCACCAAAGAACCATAGTTTTATCCACAAAATCATTGAACAAGGTTGTGGATAACGTAATACTGGCTTGATTTTTACAGGATATTTGTAGTTGCGCAATTTTTGCACATTTGGTAAAATAAATTACTCCTTGGCAGTAACATAACGCTAAGAGGCAGTAAGGTTTATTGCCGGGCGGCCGCTAGTTTGGGGTTATCCAAGGTGATGGTTACAGAATATATTATATATTTGTTTATAAAGTTGGGCTGGCCGGCTGGAGGAAAAATGGTTGGGTGGTGAGTTTGCCAGTCACCATTGTTGTTGAGCACCGCATAATCCTTTGATTTTTAAGGATTTTTTGGTTGGCCGCAACAGTCTTTGGGAACAAAAATTAATAATGGTGGTTATTGGAATGATAATTGGATTATAATATAAATTATATGTATAATACTTTAGAGCAGATATATTTAACAAACTATTTAGTGATAAAAGAATATGAAAGAGACTAAGATATTAAGTTTTTCTAAGAGTAGATTTACTCCTTATATATTAGAAGATAGAGATATAGATCGGATAGCTAAAATGATATTGGGAGCTTTTGAGGTTACTTTTAATTTTTATGATACTAAGACTAACCCAATAAAAGATAGCAAAGGTAAGGCTAAACTCTTTCTTGATCCAGAAGAAGAGATTAGTGGTTTAAAACAAACCTTAGAAAAATATGTTAAGAAATATGCTTGTAAGGTAAAAATTGAGAATATGGATATGCTAAGAGATTTAATAACAGAAAGACTGATATCTGATTATTTAAAAGATAAAGCTCAAGGGAAAATGGTATTGATCAATGAAGTTAATTTAAAAAAAACCATTTTAGAGTGTATTGAAGAATGTAGTAAAAGCATTCGTTATTGTCCATAGTTAATAGTATACTATATTTAAAAGTTAAGGAATTAACCTAAAATTAAATAAAGGAACCCCGAATAATGGGCTTTGATATTAATACATTATGTAATGAAATAGAAGGGATCTACAAGGCTCTTTTAGAATTAGAAATAAGTGACTCTAATGGAGCAAAAAGGAAGTTATTAGATCCAGAAAAGTTAAATTTTTCAATAAAAAGAGGTTGGCTTATATCTCAAAAAAAAAGCGTAAGAGATTGTACTCTTGAAAGTTACGGTGATAAAACCATGAAAGGAATGGTTTGTAAAACTAGCGCTATTTACACCTCGCAAGCTTCAATGTTAGATATAGATCATTTTTTTCCAGCAGACAAAATTCAACAGCGCTTAGAAGAATTGAAGAAAGATAATAAAGGAGCAACTATTAAGCAATTAAAGTTAGAGTTGGAAAGGAGAATAAGACAAGGAGAGAGCCAAATTCCTAAGAAGATTTTAGATCAGTTAATTAGCAATAGTAAACCACCAAAAATCGAAGGACTACATACATTATATTATAATGCACCTGCAAATATTTGGCCTATGGCTGGTACCGTTAATTCTGGTAAAGGAGCAAAAGATTCGTTTTCAGAAGCAATATATGTCATGTTAAATAGTATTTTAAGATCGTATGGTTCGGAGCATTTTAAGGATACATTTTTAAAAAAATTGAAAGATAATCCTATGTTTTTGGGGTTCACAATAAATCCAAAATTACCTTCAGAACAATTAATCGCCAAAATTACTCAATGGGCAACAGATAAATTATCTAAGGATTTAGATGAGGAAAAAACAATTGTACCAAAATATTCAGATGGTCAAACAATGTTAGAAAAATTTTTGGACAGTGATTTAGTGAGATTGATAGAAGAATATAGACAGCAACAACAAAAGATTATGGGTTCTGCCGCAAGAAATGTAACCTATATAAATCCAGAAAATGTATCATTGTCTGAACTATTGGTTTTTAGAAAAATGACTAGGGCACTAGTGAAAAAATTTTCTGGGCAACAGGCATCTAGCAGTAGTTCTAGTTTAAGTGTATCAAGTCCTCAAGATGATAGTAATATTTCTTCACAGCCTTTAGAACAAGAAGAATTACCTATAGCATTTAAAATGCTAGGGATGGTATTTGAATCATTAAAAGAAGATACGCTCGATGAGGAAGAATTTGTTAAACAAACAATGTTAACATTAAAAAGCAGTATTAGAGATCCTCATTTAATCGGAGCCATTGAAAGAAGTAGTGAGATATTATTAAGTTCTGCTAAAAGATCAAGAGAACAGCAGGAAGCGGAAAAAGCTATAGACTCATCTGAATCTAGTGATAAAGAAAGCCCATTAGCTGATCTTGATAGTAGAAAAGCTACAGATTTTGGTTCTAAAGGTAATGAAAATCAAGAACATCCATCGCAAGCAAAAGATCTTGATAAACAAGCTAGTGCAGGAAAAACAGGAAAAAAGAGAAGACTAGGTAGTACTGAATAGAGAAATAATTAATGAGATTAAATGTAACTCCAGTAAATATGCATATTTATATAGTATAAAATTTTTTAAGAACTTATGTTAAAAAAAGTGTCTAAGCAAGCAGTAATACAAGTAGTGGAAAAATTAATATTAGCTAATTGTATGCCAACAATAGCTGCAATTAGATCTCAATTAAATAGTGGTAGTGAAACTACTATCCATAAATATTTAAGTCAATGGAAATGGCAATGTTTTGTTAAAATGGTCATTGATTCTAATAAGCAAAGTAATATTTTAATAGATCAAGAATTAATAGAAGAACATAGAGCTTTAAAGTTAGAACTACAAAAACAACTTAGTCATAATGAAACTTATGCTAAAGAATTAATAAATGCTGAAGCAACTATCATTAAGCTAACCGAAACAAATCAACAATTCCAAACAACCGTCAAAAAATTACAAAATGACTTAGATGCTACCACTAAAGAAAAAGAGGCATTGCAAGATTGTTATCAGAAATTGACTGAAGCGGTGGCTAGCAATCGTGATGCTGCTATATTACAACAAGAACAAACTATTGAATCATTGCGACAAGAAATTCAAACCATTAATCAAACTAGTTTTAACGCAGTACAACAAGTAAGTTTTGCTGGTCATGATGCGTTATTGCAAGAAAAGGTAAAAACTTTAAATTTAGAAGAAAAAGTAAAAGAATTACAGCAATTAGTAGTACAACAGCAAAATAAGCTGGCTATTCTTAGTAAAGCTTTACAACAACAGCAACCGCTAGAATTTGCTAACTATGAACGGATTGGTCATGGATAAAACGGCTACTAACATTCAAACTTTAGTACCTAGCTGGATCCCTAAAATTGATTTGATAACAGCGAGTCAACCTTGGGTTAACTGGTGTCAAATTGACTGTCATAATGATTTAGAAGCAGTGCGAGCTTGGCTAGATCAATACAAAACCCAATCTACCACTTATAAAGCTTATCAAAAAGAAGTAGAGCGCTTTATATTATGGTGCATTTATGAGCGAGGCAGCACTATTGGTGAGCTAAAAGTAGCAGATTTTAATGAGTATTTTAAATTTTTAAACTCACCACCTAATAGTTGGTGTACCTCAAGATCTGCCTTAAGGCAGGGCAGAGGCAAGGGAGACTGGCGACCATTATTAGGATCATTAACTAGATCTTCTTTGTTGTTTGCAGTTAAAGTGATTAACTCATTAATGAATTATTTAGTAGCGGCAGATTATGTACGTACCAATCCTATTAAATTAATTAAAAACTATAAGGAACTAGAATTTAAGCAAGATGATGCTAAATATCAAGTATGGCAGCGGATGTTAGAAGCCGATGAATGGGTGGCAATACAACGAGCATTAGAAAATTTACCTGAAGATGATAAAAATACAATACATTATAAATTACGCGCTCAATTTTTATTTATGATGCTTTATTTACTAGGGCTTAGAATTCATGAAGTCGCTAAGCATGGTTGGGATGCTTTTAGAGAAATGGATGGGCAATGGTGGTTTTTTGTGCAAGGTAAAGGTAATAAATTAGGGCATATTCCGGTTAATCAGCAATTATTGTCGATGGTTAAAATTTATCGGATCCATTTAAATAAACTACCATTACCAACCATTGATGAAACCGATCAGTTATTTATTTCCAAAAAAACTAAACGACCATTGGGGATTAGACAATTATATGAAATAGTAAAAGCAATTGGCCAAATAGCTGCCCAAGAATTTAAAGATGATCTGAATAAAAAAAGCAAATTAGAAAGTTTATCGCCACATTGGTTACGGCATTTATCAGCAAGTCATCAAGATCAAGCAGGGATTTCTGGCACTATTATTCAAGCTAATCACCGACATGGTTCTTTTAGTACTACTAGAATTTATTTACATGCTGAAGACAAGATTAGGGCTAATGAAATGGAAAAACTAAAAATGCAATTACAGCCAAGGAGTATTAGCTTAAAGCAAGATATAAATGATAAGGTAACTATTAATTTAGAATTAATTGGTGGCTCACTTAGTGAAACATTAGGATTACAGCGATTAATGGCGTCTATTGAAAATCAGATGTTATCAGGAATTCATTGGAGTAAAAACGAAGAAAATGAAGCTTTAATTGCTAAGTACCAACAAATCAAGGCATTTGGTATACCATTAAAAATTAGTTATGTATTAACAGCTAATTTAACAGCAATAAAACTAGTCCAACTAGAGCGTGCTATTATTAGAGAAGCAGAAATTAGATTATTTAGATGTACTATAAATATAAAACAATTAGGTAAAGCAAATGATTAATAATTATGAATTAACTACAGGTACTGATAAGTTTAGAGATTTAGTAAGTACAGATAATATTAATATGGATCCAAATAAATTATTTATGGATAAAACTTTATTTATAAAAGATTTTTTAGATAGTAGTGGTAAAGTGTTATTAATCACTAGGCCTCGTCGTTGGGGTAAAACTTTAGCATTATCAATGTTACAACATTTTTTAAGTAAAGAGGTAGATGGATTGCCTACTAAAGATTTGTTTAGTAATTTAAAAATACAGCAATTTTTAAAAACTGATTCTAAATATACAAAATATTTTGGAACATATCCAGTAATTTTTGTAAGTTTTAAAGATTTAAAAGGTCAAGATTACGATAGTATTAATGCGCAGATTAAAGGTACTATAGCTGAATTATATAGGGAACATAGGAATTTAATAAAAACCAAAAATGTTGAACCAGAAGAAATAAGAATTTATGAACGGATTTTAAACAAAGAAGGTGACGACAATGATTTATCTAGTTCATTGAAATTTTTAAGTGAGTTGTTGTATAAACATTATGGTAAAAATGTTTTTATTTTGATCGACGAATATGATAATGCTATAAATAATTTTTTTAACAAACCAGAGATTTTAGAAAAACTTACTGATTTTTTTAGTAATTTATTCAGTTCATGTTTGAAAGGTAATAAATATTTAGAAAAAGGATTAGTTACCGGCATACTTAGAGTTGCAAAAGCAAATATATTTTCTGGTTTGAATAATTTAGAAGAATATACGACGTTAGATCCAGAATTTACTGAACATTATGGATTTACTGAATCAGAAGTAGGTATACTATTAGATCGAGTTAATATTAAAAACAAACAAGAAATAAAGAATTGGTATAATGGGTATATTATGGGGGGCAATACTTTATATAATCCGTGGTCTATTATGCGCTGTATTTCACGTAAAGGAAATTTAGATAAATATTGGGCAGATTCTGGGAATCCACAAATAATTGAAGATTTAATAATTAATAAATCATCATTAGAAGATAAACAAAAAATTAGAGATTTAATTAAATATAAGGAAGCCTTATTAAAAACTGATTTAAAAAAACAAGTATCTTTTGATGATTTACAATATCAACCATATATTTTGTGGAGTTTATTAATACATACTGGTTATTTAACTTTAGTAAAAGAAAATGATAAGCGCCATGTAAAATTGCCTAATCAGGAAATAGTGTTGTTAATTAAGGATTATGTGGATAACTGGTTTGTAGCAGAGCCATTTTTAAGTAAACTTGCTAATAGTTTATTAGCTGGAGATTTTATGAAATTTGAAGAGGCTCTTAAAACAGTTTTCGGTGATCCAGCATATAGTGCTAGGATTTTTAGTGGTGGAGGTCGAGCCGCTAATATGCCTGCTGTAGAAAGGACTAAAGAATTTGTCTATCAATTTTTAATAATGACAGAACTTAGATGTGTTAATTTAACTAGTAATTCAGAATATGAGGTGTTTGCTGAAATAGAAGATATAAGTTTAGGCAAAACTAGACCAGACGTATTAGTACTTAATCATAAGCAAAAATTATGTATAGTTGTTGAAATAAAGTCTTCTGTGAAACCTAATGAGGATTTAAAAAAATTAGCTGGAGTTGCATTAGCACAAATTGCTAGAAATCAATATGGTAAAAAATATCAAGAACAGGGTTATCGCATATTGCCTTTAGGTATATCGTTTAAAGGCGATAATTTTGAACTTTCTTATGAAGGGCAGTAATGATTTCATAGTTTAATTGTTCTCTGAAATGAAACCAGCTTAACCGCCAGCAAATGTCCCCCCTTGTTTTAGTTCTTCTATTTCTTCAACACTTAGATTGGTCAGTTTACTTATCAATTGAATATCTTTTTC
>JBEKHL010000040.1:0-13385 GCA_050012295.1 Gammaproteobacteria bacterium | reverse complement strand
AAAATGCAACTAATTTTTAAAGATATAGTTTTATAAAATTGTCGGTATTTATGGGGCTAAATAGGCTGTAGGATTTATACTATAGTTGTAGTGTATAAAAACGGCTTGGAGATTGGGTTTAATATAACATTCTTTGAACGATGTTAATAATGATGATGAACCTGGCATATAATGTTTTATTACTTCGTTAGTTTTGTCGTCAACGACAGGAGTTAACCCTAAAATTTTCCCAATTATAAAAAGCTTCATAGCGGTTTCAGGCCTATGTTCACAATTATCAATTGTAAATTTTTTACTTTTTGAGAGATCTCTTGCAGACATAACCATCATGAAACAAGCTTTATCATCTAATTCACCTTCATCATTATTAAATGTAAACAGCACATTAGCTCTTGCAACTACCAAATAAGGATGATCTTCAGCAGATCTTTTTTCTGTACCTACAGCAACATCAACAAGTGATTTAGCGGTTTTATCATGAACTGTTACTTTCGCTTTCTCTTGCTGTTCATTAATTTCTCGCAATTGTGCAATTTCTTGTCGTAGTCTTAACACTTCCTCTGTATCTGGTTGAGCAAGCATAATTGTTGAACTTTCATTGTTAGATACACCTACACTATCATTTGGTTTGACAGCGGCATTTTTAACTGCTTCGGCGACCTTAAGTGCATCTTCGGCAGCCTTAGCTTTCTTTTCTTTAGCCTCTTGTCTAGCAGATTTTTTTCCACTAGAAAGATCTTCTAATTTATACTGTACTCCATGTTCTGAAATAAACTCACGCAACATCTCTTTTTCTTTCCCGCTTTTATCTTTTATTTTTATTTTCTCTAACAAAGCTTCTATTAAACAAACAGGATATGTTTTTCTATAATCTTTTTTAGGAACTTCTCTTGCTTGTACTTCTATAGTGTTTGGTGAAACAGAATTTATTTCAAACAAATGTTGACCATCTGCAAGTCCTATTAAATTTTTTTCAATATATTCTAAATTTATTTTACCTTTAGTAGCTAAACTGATTATGCTTTGTTCCACCAAAGAACAATAATCAAAACTAGTTATGCAAGCATTAGAAAATATTCTTTTTTCATCTTCAGTCAAAGATAGAGATTCAATAATTCCTGGTCCTAAAAGATAAGCTCTAGCTTTCTCCATAAAGTTAATATATTCATCTAAATTTAAACATGTTGCAAAAATTCCTCCATCTTTTTGCAAATCACTTATTTTATTCCTAATTACGATTGCCTCATCGCTAGTACCAATTACTAACTTAAAAAAGTTTTTTCGTTGTTGTTCCGGATCAATTTTTTGTTGTTTGGCCGGTTCTTCAAAAGTTCAGATATATCTAGCTTAAATTTCCCTCGAAAAAGCATCTCGTTTTCAATAATTCTTAATTGCCTATTTAAATCAAGTTCTCTGCCAACTAATAAAGATCTATCGATTTCAATCTGTTCGTTACTATAATCATCAAATGTTTCATGCGGCACCATTTTTATGTTATTTAACACTTCTTTTAATTTGGTTTCCCCAAATGTTTCTCCAGCCAAAACATCTATAAATTTATTCTTAAACTCTTGAATATCGAACTCAAACAACCCTCTATTAGAAATTGCATATCAACCTGTGGTATTGCAATTGTTTTTCTTGAACAATTGATATTTAAACAACTTTCGTTTTAATTTAATAATTGTCGCTTTTTTGTGGCTATTATTTAATAATTTTTGAAATAAGATTATTTTTGCTTCTATGTTATTACAATGTTGTAATTTTAAATCTCGTTTAAAATAAGTTGGCTTAGTATAATTAGTTTGTTCATAAATTTTTCTATAATTTTGCAACGATAATATAGTTTGTTTAGTTGTTTTGTCTAATTGGCAAGGACGATCATAATAACCTTGTTTACCATTTTTAGTTTCACAATAATAAACGATAGTTGTTTTAGCAGATATATTACCAATATAAAAACAACTTAATATATAAAAAAACCAGATTATAATTTTTAACGTACATTTTAATACTCGCATATTAGTATTTATAACAAATACTAATTTTTACAAACATCCTAAAATTTTTTAATTTTTTATTTTACTAAAAAACTTTAATATTGCTGCTAAAAATCTCGCCGCTTGCCCTCCAGTTACTGCTCTATGATCAAACGTTAAAGATAATGGCACGCAAGATTTAACCACAGCAACACCATGCAAGACTGCCATGGTTTGCCTCAACTTTCCAACCGCTAAAATAGCTACCGTCGGTGGTAAAATAACTGGCGTTGCATAACGACCTGCAAATTTTCCAAAATTAGATAAAATAAAAGTTGGATGTTGCAATTGTTCTAACGCTATCATTCTTTTTTCTATTTGTTCACACAATAAATTTAATTCTTTACGTAACTCATCTGACGTTTTAGCTGCAACATTTTTAATAACCGGAACAAACAAGCCTTCTTTACTATCAACTGCAATTCCTAAATTAATTTCGGAAAACAATTTTTGTTTAAACTTATTATCTTGCTCTTTTTTAAACCAAGCATTAAGCGTTGGTTCTTGACTAGAGGCAAATGCTATAGATTGCATCAAAGTTACTGTTAAATCTAAGTTAACAGCCTCTGGCAACATTAAATCTTCAAAAATAGTTGCTGGCACGACTTCCAAAAGAGATTGCTGCATAGCAAGAGCCATACTTCTAGTAGTATGATCTACCGTTTGCCAATCTAATAATTGATCACTAACTTGACTATTATTAACTGCTGCTTTCTCAATATCATCTATTATAATGGTATTATTTGGTCCTGTTGGTTTGATAGAATGAAGATCTAAGTGTAATTTTTTTGCTAATACTCTTACTGCCGGGCTAGCTTTTAATGTACCAACAACTGTACCAAGATCTTCACTTTGTTCATCTTTAAAAACAACTAAAGGTTTACCTGTACCTAACACCTCCCCAACAGCTGCACATAATTTTTCTATGATCCCTGCTTGAGGCGCTGGAATATCTACTATTGCTTTAGCAGTTTCCACAGACACTAGTAATTGATCAACCTTTACGGTGTCACCAACGTTTACATGCCATGCTACTATCCCAGCATCTGGTAACCCTTCTCCTAAATCTGGCAAATTAAAAATTTTCATAAATCTTAATACTCCAAAACCTCTTTTACCGCTTTTAAAATTCTATCAACGCTAGGCAAATACGTCTCCTCTAATCTATATGGAGGTATAATTGTGTCGAATCCAGTTACACGTTTAATCGGCGCAACTAAACTAGTTAATCCTTGATCAGCTAGTCCAGCTGCAATTTCTGCCCCAACCCCATATGATTTAGCTGCTTCGTGAATAATTACACATCTACCAGTTTTAGCAACCGACTGTAAAATAGTATCTAAATCTAATGGTTTAATAGTAACTACATCTATTACTTCCGCACTAATATTATTTTTATGTAATTCCGCTGCTGCCGCTAAAGTTTCGTGCAACATGGCTCCCCAACTAACTAAAGTAACATCTTTTCCTTCTTGTACTATAAAACACACATCTAACGGTAACTTTTTACCATTATCATTAATTTCTTGTTTAAATAATCTATACAACCGAGTTGACTCTAAAAAAATCACCGGATCTGGATCAAAAATTGAAGCCAACAACAACCCATATGCCATGGATGGCGAAGACGGTACCACTACTCTTATACCAGGAATATGCGCTAAAATAGCTTCTGTACTCTCAGAATGATGCTCTGGTGCATGGATCCCACCACCATAAGGAGTTCTAATAACCATAGGACAAGAAAGACGACCTTGAGTACGAATTCTCATTCTAGATGCATGGCTAATTATCTGATCTAAAGCCGAATATAAAAATCCCATAAATTGAATTTCTGCAACTGGTATTAACCCACAGGCCGCCATACCTACGGATATTCCAGCTATCATATTCTCTGCTAACGGAACATCTAACACCCTATCTGGAAATTTTTCTTGCAATCCAACTGTAGCTCTAAATACCCCACCGTTTTTTCCAACATCTTCCCCAAGAATTATAACATTTTCGTCATGTTGTAATGCAAAATTTAAGGCTTTATTAATTGCTTCAATTAACGTAACAATCACCATAAATCTCTCTGTGTTTTTAAAGAAAGCGGTAAAGTTTTATATAAATAATCAAACATACTACTGGGGGATCCTGGTTCCAAAGCTAAATAATTATTAACTGCTTGTTCTATAGCTGTCTGACATTCTTGTTGAATTTTTAAATCTTCTTGATCTGGAAAACTATATTGTCGTTGTAAAAATTTTTTTAACCGTATTAACGGATCTGTTGATAAATATTGCTGTTTTTCTTGACTGTCACGATAACGACTAGCATCATCTGCAGTAGTATGATCTCCCATACGATAAGTTAATGCTTCTATTACACTTGGCCCGTTGTTTAATCTTGCTTTTTGTATTGCAACATCTAATCTACTTTTTAAGGCAAACAAATCGTTTCCATCCACTTGTTCACCAACAATTCCCGCTGCAATACCTTTTTGTGCTAGAGTTTCTGTTTTAGTTTGCATATTTATAGGGGTAGAAATTGCCCATTTATTATTGATAATTACAAATACAACGGGTAAATTCCATAATTTAGCTAAATTTAAAGCTTCGTAAAAATCTCCTCTTGAAGTACCACCATCACCAATTGTAGTTACTACTACTCTAGATTGTTGTCTATATTTAACTGCAAAAGCAGCGCCAACTGCATGTAACGTTTGACTAGCAATTGGTACACAAAACGGAAAATCATGTACTGTATGGCTAAAATTATTTCCACTTTGATATCCCCCCCAATACGCTAAAATTTCTTCCATTAATACTCCGCGCCATAACATTGTCCCTAAATCTCTATAATATGGACAAAATATATCTTCCTGATGCATGCTGCTACCAATTGCCACCCCTATTGCCTCGTGCCATAAACAAGACGGATATGTACCTAGTTTACCAGTTCTTTGTAAATTAATCGCCTTAGCATCAAACAATCTAGTTTTTACCATGGCAGTATATAATTTTAATAAATCTTTAAATAATATTTGATTATTATCTATATTTGACTCACTATTTAAATTACCATTTTCATCTAGACAATTATAAAATTTAATCTGAAAATTTACTATGTTGTTCATAAGGTTAAAAATTAAAATTATTGTAATTTATCTGACGCTATATTATAAGCAATTTGATAAGTATTAATGTTTTGTTTAGAACTCATTTCAAAAATATTTAATAAAATATTATAAATATTATCCACTTTCTCTAAAGTTTGTTGTTCAGTTTGTTTCATCACTGGTCCTGCTACATGAATTACCCCGCCAGCATTAATTACAAAATCTGGCGAATATACTATACCTCTTTGAAACAAATATTCTGCATTATTATCGTTTTCTAATTGATTATTAGCAGCCCCAGCTACAATTTTTACTTTTAATTGATCAATATTTTTCTCGTTTAAAACTCCACCCAAAGCACAAGGAGCAAATACATCGGCATTCACTTTATAAATATCTTCCGGGTTAATAATATTAATTCCAGTAAATTCTGCTTTACAACGATTAATTAATTTAGGATCTATATCGCAAATACTAATTTTTGCTTGCATGCTATATAACAATTTTACTAAATGATACCCAACATGCCCAACCCCTTGTACTGCAACATGAATATTTTGTAAATCATCTTTAGCAAATTTAAATTTTACTGCTGCTAAAATACCTCTTAAAACTCCTCTAGCAGTTAAAACCGATGGATCTAAAATAGAATAACTAAATTTAGAAGTACTAGTAACAAATGTTGTTTCGGTAGCAATTTGATCCATATCTTCAATACTAGTACCACTATCTACCGCAGTTATATATCGACCATTTAAAGTATTTAAAAATCTACCAAAAGCTTTTAAAGCTTTCATTCTATTATCTAAATTTATAAATTTCTTAGAGCATATTAATACCGCTTTTCCACCACCTAGTGGTAAGCCAGCAATTGCTGATTTAAATGCCATAGCTTTAGCCAACTTTATTGCATCAATAGCTGCTAAATTAGTAGTTGCATATGGTAAAAATCGACATCCACCTAAAGCTGGACCTAACTTAACGCTATAAATTGCCACTATCCCTTTTAGCCCACTTTCTTGATCCGTTACCATGTGTAGTTCTTTACAACCAAGTTGTTCAGCAAAATCTAATAGATCTATAACTTGAACTTTATTGAAAGTTGATTTACTTGTAGAGATAGGTTTATTTATTATTTCCATTTTACTTTTAGCCATTTTAAACATATGAAAATAACATATCTTTGATAGATTTCATATAATAACTCTAAACAAATTTTAGTAATCGTACTCAATAAATAATTACGATTACATAGTTTTAGCTTGATATCAAAAAAAATAATATTACAATATCGTAATGCTAACATACCCAAATTTTGATCTTCTTTATCAAACAGATAACAATGCACTAAGCATTTTTCGTGAATCTCTACAAAATTTTGTAAACCAAGAAATAGTGCCAATTGCTCAAAAAATAGATCAACAAAATGAGTTTCCCAACGATTTATGGCTAAAATTAGGCGCCATGGGTTTATTAGGAATTACCGTAAACGAAAAATTTGCTGGTGGTAGTAATTGTGGTTACTTGGAACACGTTATTGCTATGGAAGAAATTAGCAGAGGATCGGCATCTATTGGTTTAAGTTACGCTGCACATTCAAATTTATGTGTCAATCAGCTTCATAATTTTGCATCGGAACAACAAAAACAACAATATTTACCTAAGCTAGTTAGTGGCGAATGGGTTGGCGCATTAGCAATGAGTGAAGCTAATGCTGGTTCAGATGTATTAAGTATGCAATTAACTGCCACTAAATATTCCGATCACTTTGTTTTAAATGGCAGTAAAATGTGGATCACAAATGGCCCAGATGCGCATATAATTATCGTATACGCAAAAACCACATTATCAAACGAATCAAGTAATACTAAAAAAAATATTTCTGCCTTTATTATTACCAATGATCTACCTGGATTTTTTAGATCTCCTAAATTGGATAAACTTGGTATGCGAGGCTCTAATACATGTGAATTAATTTTCAACAACTGTAAAGTACCTTTAGAAAATATATTAGGTGAAGAAAATTTTGGTACTTCAATATTAATGAATGGTTTAAACTACGAACGACTAGTTTTAGCCGCAGGACCACTTGGAATTATGCAAGCTTGTATGGATGTAGTAATTCCATATATTCATGAAAGACAACAATTTGGCAAAGCTATAGGAGAATTTCAATTAATTCAAAGTAAAATTGCCGATTTTTATACTAATTTAAATGCATCTCGTTCTTATATTTATGCTCTTGCTAAATTAGCCGACAATAAAATATTATCTAACAAAGACGCAGCTAGTATTTTATTGTTTACCTCTGAACTTGCTACCAAAATGGCTTTAGATACTATACAAATTTTAGGCGGTAATGGTTATTGTAACGAATATGCCGCTGGTAGGTTATTAAGGGATGCCAAATTATACGAAATAGGCGCTGGTACTTGCGAAATTCGTCGTATTATAATAGCTAAAGAAATTTTTAAAGAAACTACTTAATTATGCCAATTATAACCAGTAAACTCGACCCAAATAACAATAATTTTAAACAAAACCAAGCCTATATGGCTAATTTAGTAGCAGAATTAAATGCTAAAACTAATACGGTTTTACAAGGTGGCGGCGAAAAAGCACAGCAAAATCATATTAACAAAAATAAATTATTACCAAGAGAACGAATTGCTAACTTATTAGATCCTAATCCTACCTTTCCATTTTTAGAATTATCTCAATTAGCAGCAATTGATATGTACGGTGCCAATGTAGCTAGCGCAGGAATAATAACTGGGATAGGACGAGTTGCCAATACAGAATGCATGATAATAGCTAACGACCCAACTGTAAAAGGTGGTACCTATTACCCAATGACTATTAAAAAACACTTACGCGCTCAACAAATCGCTTTAGAAAATAACTTACCTTGCATTTATTTAGTAGATTCTGGTGGAGCCAACTTACCATTTCAAGATGAAGTATTTCCAGATAAAGAACACTTCGGCAGGATATTTTTTAATCAAGCACAAATGTCCGCTAACAATATCCCTCAAATTGCTGTAGTCATGGGATCTTGTACTGCCGGTGGTGCTTATGTACCATCTATGTCCGACGAAAGTATTATGGTACAAAATCAAGCTACAATTTTTTTAGCTGGTCCACCTTTAGTAAAAGCTGCAACTGGAGAACAAGTATTAGCTGAAAAATTAGGCGGAGCCGATGTCCATTGTCGATTGTCTGGAGTAGCCGATCATCTAGCCATTAATGAACAACATGCTTTATTAATTGCTAGAGATATAGTCGCTAATTTAAATAGATCTAAATTTAAACAAACTGAACATGCTCTAAATCTACAACCAATTCAACCTCCATTATATCCAACCACTGATTTATACGGAATAATGCCAGCCGACTCAAGAATATCCGTAGATTCCAGAGAAATTATAGCTAGAATAGTTGATGGCTCTAATTTTCACGAATTTAAAGCACTATATGGTAAAACCATAGTGTGTGGTTTTGCTAGCGTAATGGGTTATCCAATTGGCATAATTGCTAATAACGGTATTTTATTTAATGAATCAGCAATGAAGGCTACTCATTTTATTGAAATATGCTGTAAACGCAAAACGCCATTGTTATTTTTACAAAATATTACTGGATTTATGGTGGGCAGCAAATCGGAAGAAACTGGAATAGCCAAAAATGGCGCTAAAATGATTATGGCTGTTGCTAATGCCCAGATTCCCAAAATTACTATTATCATAGGTAACAGTATCGGTGCCGGTAATTATGCTATGTGTGGACGAGCTTATAATCCAAGATTTATATGGACTTGGCCAAATGCCAAAATCTCGGTTATGGGAGCCGAACAAGCAGCTGAAGTTATGTTGGAACTACAAAAAGCTAAATTACCGCCAGAAGAACATGAGGCATTTAGACAAAAAATTATTAATCAATATCAATTACAAAGTAATGCTTACTATGCAACCTCTAGAATTTGGGACGATGGCATTATTGATCCTATTAACACTAGAAATGTTATTGCATCAGGATTATCTGCTTGCTGTAATGCTCCGATAAAAGATACTAACTTTGGAATTTTTCGTATATAAATATATACTATATATAGTATTTGGATAAATAAAAGGAGCGCTAATTGTTATGAGAACTATTAAAACAAAATTAATAAATTGTTTATTGCTTTTAGGCATTAGTGCTTGTAGTCGTTATTATAATCATGAATATACCTATATGCCTCCAGAAGGCCCAGAAGCAAGAGAATGTATCTTGGCTTGCAACGATCAACAAGAACGTTGCGAAAAAATTGCTAATAAAGCTTATCAAGAATGCTTAAGAACTCTAGAACAAACATCAATGTTAAATTACAGTATCGACTTAAATAACAACCAAATCTCCAAAACTTCTAACGAACGAAATATCTTAGAACAATGCCACCCTAACGATAACCACAAACAATGCACTCAAGATTATAATTTATGTTACAAAAATTGCGGCGGTAAAGTAGAACCAAATAATTATTCTTCAGTTAATGTTGATTAGTAGAATGACGGTCTATATTCCATTTTTGGTTTTTTAGCGCTACTGTTATCTTCCTCTTCACACGATCGTTTACCTGAAAAAATTAGTGACTGAGAACTTTGAGATAATTGATCTATAGGTTTACCTAGAGACGATTCTTTTAAGTCTTCTGGAACAGGATTATCTTTGATATACTTTGGTAACCATGCTGTATAGGCAGCATTAATGTCAAGATCCCCACCCATATCGGTAATTTTCTTTCGTTCACCATTTTGTTTAGTATAAAGAGGTAAAATTTCACCTATAAGATTGTCAATAAAATCTTTTCCATATGTCATTGTTTTTTCACTAAACGATTGTGGCGGAGGGTATTGTACAATTACTCCGCTTGTTTCTTTCGTTGTTTTTTCATCAACAACTCTTCTTTCGTAAACAGTTCTTGCACCAAATCCACTTTTTGTAGCCATACGTAAAGAAGGTGCATTACAGTAATTAATGTGAGCTTGTACACCTTTAAATGGGATCTTCATTTTTCCTTCTAATGTTATTGGATATTCAATAGCAATTAAGTTATTTACTATAGATAATATGCTTCGCATTGCTTGTGAACCATACCCTTTTCCTAGATATTCTTCTTCTAATAAAATTGTTATTTCACTATACCCTGGCTCAATACGATCAACAACTTCACTGCTATCGTTAGGTGATTGTAGTGTTATGCTACCTACTCTTTTAGATAAATTTTGTTTTTCAAAAATAAAGTACGGTATAAATGAAGTTTTAGCTTCTAATTGCTTTAATAGTAATTCTATTGATTCTTCTACTTCAGCAAGCTCTTTTTTAAGTTGTTCTGTTTGTTCTGCAGTCTTGGCTTCTTTGAGCTTGTTTTTATATTCAGTGATAGTTTCATCAAAAAAATTTTTGGTAATTGGCATTATTTTTAAGTCTTTAGTCTCTAATTCCAAAGTTATGTTTTCCGGGTTTGGCATATATTAACCTCCAATAGTCATTCTCTAAGGAATAATAACAAAGTGCCAAATTAAGTACAAGTGTCTTACTAACATTAGTTTATTCTGGCATTTTAAATCTTGCCCGAAAAAGCAAAATTAATAATTACTATAAACCATCATCCCTAACACAATAGCGCCAGAAACTAGTTTTAAGTCTGATGGTGAACACCCTAAACTAAGAGCTAACCCTTGAATTTGTTGATAAATAATAGCCCCAACTATTGGCGCTATTATTTGTCGTAATAAAGTTTTATTTCCAATAAAATTTTCGCCTATCATTAATGCTGCTAACGCATGAATTACAATACCAATACCCATAGCAATATCCGCATAACCTTGGATCTGCACCATTAAACTACCAGCTAATCCACATAACATATTACCAATAAACAACCCTAATAGGGTATATTGTTTTATGTTAATAGCTTGTCGCTCAGCAAATAAACTATTTAACCCTACCGCTCTTAAACTTAAACCTTTTTCTGTGATCAAAAAACCAAACAATGGAATAATAATTATTATATTTATAATTATTAATATAATTAATTTTAACGATAATTGTTCTGTTATGCTAAATAATGTATGAAAATTAAATAATGCTATATTAGGCTTGCCCATTAATCTTAAATTAATACTATAAACCATTGTACTTAAAATAATACCGGCTAATAGTGTGTTAACTTTGAAACGCAAATGTAATATTGCTGTACCCATGCCTATTACTCCTGCCGCAAAACATGCGACCACCACAGCAATTAATGGGTTAAACCCAGCAGCAATTAATACTGCACAAGTTATCCCTCCTAATGGATAAGAACCTTCTGCAGTTAAATCAGAAAAATTTAATAATCTAAATGGTACCATAATACCAGTTGCAACTATTGCTAATAGTAATCCTTGCTGCAACCCTATTGGTATTAATTCTATAAACATTAATTTCCTCTCAGCGTAGAATCTTCGTAACTATGAAACAACTCTAATAATTGAGCTGTATTTAAGGAACGTTTTTTTACAGAATCAAGTTCTAAAACTATTTGGCCATCATGAAGCATAATTAAACGATTTCCATAACGAATAGCATCTTCTAAATTATGTGTAACCATTAAGGTAGTAATGTTATTTTCGGTTATAATACGCACTGTATATTCCATTAATTGCTTTTGAATTTTAGGATCTAACGCGCTTGTTGGTTCATCAAGCAATAATAATTGCGGTGCCGGTAAAGAAGCCATTAATGTTGCAACTATCTGTCTCTGCCCACCAGATAACGAAGACATTGGTTGAGCCATATATTGTTCTAATCCTAAATTTTTAACCTGTGCTTTTAAATCGTGTTCATAATGTTTATAAAATCGATACTTTGCTTTACGCACTCGAAATTGACTTAATACTAAATTTTCGAACAAAGTCATTTCTTGCACTACTCCCCTAGTAATGTCTTGGTAAACACTACTTATGAATCGTGAACGCAAATGCATTGGCATAAATGTAATATCTTGTTCTGCCAATATAACATTACCCGTATCTACACTATATTCACCAGTTATAGTTTTTAATAAAGTGGATTTACCTGAACCATTACTGCCGATTAATATACAAAAATCTCCTGGCGATAATCTTAAATTAATATTTTTTAATACTGACGCAAACATTCCTGGGAATGATTTATATAAGCTAATAATATTTAGCATATTTTATTCTACAATTGTTACATTATTAAGATTATCTGGTAAATTTATATTAAACTGTGCAGCTCTTTGTTTACTAATAAACCCCTGATAATCTGAAAGATCTGGATAAACTACTTCTATATTTTTAATATCTTCGCCTTGCAAAATAAGTTTAATAATATCCCCAACTCGATTACCGAGTTTACGATAACTTACTCCAAAACTACCAACTACATAATTATTTAATACTGCTTCTTCGTGTGCACTAAATATCGGTATTTGCATACGATCCGCTTCCGCTACAATAGTTGGTAACGATGGTGCTATTGTTCCACTAACTCCTACATAAATTAAATCTACTGTACCATTTAATAATTGCATCCTTAATGGTATGTCTCTAGATTGTTCAACCGGCACTGCTACAACTTCCATGTCATATAGCTCAGCAGCTGTTTGCATCATTTTAACCAAAGTCGCATCGTTAGTTTCGCTAGTTGCATACAAAAGTCCAATACTCTTTGCATCTGGCATTAATGTTTTAACAAATGCCATAAAAATTTTTAAATCCTGACTGTCAGAAACACCAGTAAGATTTGTATGCGGTTTATTACGTTCTGTAATTAATCCCGCATCAACTGGATCGGTAACTGCAGCAAATACAATTGGAATATCTTTTATAAGATTTTTAGCAGCTTGAGTAATTGGGGTACCCATAGTAACCATAACTTTAGGTTTATTAGCTTTTAATTTATATAACATTTGTATAATAAGGGTTTGTTCAAAATTAACATCTGCTTCTTTAAATTTTACCTCATTTTGTAGTTGTTCCTTAACTCCATCAATAAGTTCTTGCAAAGACGCATGAGGACCATAATTAGCAATAGCAACAACCGGTAGCCCTTCTAATTTGGACAAACCTGTCGTTACGATTACTATAGTAGCCATAATACTTATAGTTAACCAAACAATAACCCTTCTTCTTAAATTAAATTTTAACATTTAATTAATTACTGTCTTCTTTATTAGTATTAATATGTTCTTT
>JBEKHL010000039.1:0-13602 GCA_050012295.1 Gammaproteobacteria bacterium | reverse complement strand
ATTTTCTGAATTATCCAGCAAAGTACCAGGCTATTTGCTGCCTAGATTGGTTGTAGAACAGCCTGGGGCAGCCAATAAAATTTTAATCTAATTTCAAATTATTTGTACTAAATTTTTGTTTTTATACTACATTATATTTATTATAACAATAATAAAAAAACGGTGGCCAAATGCCTAAAAACTCTTCTAATATAGACGTAACTTTACCAAGCATACAAGAACAAATTGATTGTTTTTTAAAAAAGATATCTGACAAATATATCGAAACAATGAAAAACAATACCGTATTTGCTGGCCCAATAGAATTAAAAGCTATTAGTAAAATTTTATCCAGTAAAATTGTTGTACACTACTATATCCTAAACCCTAATGCACCTTCCTTTGAGTATGCTGAAAATGATATACATATTTTGTTTAAAGACAAAAATACTTACCAAGCAATCCTAAAAACATTAAATGGTAGTTATAAATTAAGTAAGACTAAAATTAATGCAAATTGTTTATTTACTGCCTGTATTGAGGCCGATATTGCAGCTAATATTATGGTTGATGTCCGCTACTCTGAGCTTTATGAAAGCGTTGGCTCCAACAATCTACGGCAAGATGTTTGTTATACGATTAGTAAAGATCCTGACGAAATGGCTAATATAAAAAGATTATTTAAATCTTTGGTTTTAGCAAAAGACAAAGAAGCTATTAAATACTATAAAGATAAATTACCAGATATGTGTTTACGAAAACAAGCAATATCCTTAGCTAAACAACGACTTGCTGCAGAAAACCTCGACCAAAATATAAATTGTTGTAACAGTTTATACAAAAGATGTACCATAATGTAATTGTTTTATCCAAAATATACCGGAGTCTAATTTATGGCAGTATATAGTACTAATGAATTTAAAGCAGGATTAAAAGTTATTTTAAATAACGAGCCTTATGTCATAGTAGAAAATGAATTCGTAAAACCAGGAAAAGGTCAAGCTTTTAATAGAGTAAGATTTCGTAATTTAAAAACTGGTAAAATCATAGATCAAACCTGTAAATCTGGAGAAACACTAGAATCTGCAGATGTAATCGAGCTAGCATTACAATATTTATATACTGATGGTACTACCTGGCATTTTATGGATCCTAAAACCTATGAACAATATGAAATTAATAAAAATATTATTATGGATACTACCAAATGGCTAAAAGAACAAGATCCTTGTACAGTCACTTTGTGGAATAATACCGTAATTATGGTTAGCCCACCTAATTTTATAGTTTTAAAAGTTACCGAAACTGACCCTGGCTTAAAAGGCGACACCTCTGGTGGCGGTAGCAAACCAGCAACTGTTGAAACTGGGGCAGTAATAAAAGTACCATTATTTATACAAATTGGTGACTTAATTAAAATAGATACTAGAACTGGGGAATATGTATCTAGAGCTAAATAAAAAAAGGGTTATTTAGAATATACTTAACCCTCTTTCTTTTTTCTCTTATGCAAATCCCGATGAATCATCGGTTCTATTTAATGCTTCACCTAAAGCTTGTTCTACTTCCTCTTTAGTAATTGGAGTTTTGTTATTACTACTACTAATAACATTAGGAGTAGCTGTAACATTAGCTTCTTGCTCTAATTTACGTTGTAAACGTTTTGCTTTTAACTGAGTATGGTATTCAAATCCTGTTCCTGCTGGAATTAATCTTCCTACAATAACATTTTCTTTTAAGCCTCTCAGATCATCACATTTGCCACTAACTGCTGATTCTGTTAAGACTCGAGTAGTTTCTTGGAAGGATGCAGCAGAAAGGAAAGATTCCGTCGCTAAAGAAGCTCTAGTAATACCTAATAATACCCGTTCAAATTTTATAGGTGCTTTATTTTCTGCTAATAATTTATCATTTTCTTCCAGTGCTGTGGTGATTTCTATTTGATCTCCAGCTAAATACCTAGCGTCTCCCGAAGATAGCACTACAACTTTACGCAACATTTGTCTAACTATTACTTCAATATGTTTATCATTAATTTTTACACCCTGTAATCTATAAACATCTTGAATTTCTTTACCTATATAATTAGCTAAAGCATCCACACCTAACAAACGTAATATTTCATGTGAATTTGGTACACCATCAGCTATTACCTCTCCTCGTTGCACATATTCACCTTCAAATACATTCATATGACGCCACTTTGGAATTAAATCTTCATGAATACCACCTTCTACAGAGGTAATAATCAATCTACGCTTACCTTTGGTTTCTTTGCCAAAGCTAACTACTCCAGATATTTCTGCTAAAATGGCCGAATCTTTTGGCTTTCGCGCTTCAAACAAATCTGCAACTCTAGGTAAACCACCAGTAATATCCCTAGTTTTAGAAGTTTCTTTAGGGATCCGGGCAATAGTATCGCCTATACCTATTTCCTGTCCATCGCTAACACTAATGACAGTATTACCTGGTAAGAAATAATGTGCTGGGAAAGAAGTGCCATGTAAACATAAATCTTCCCCATTATTATCAACTAATTTAACCATCGGCCTTAAATCTTTACCGCTAAGCCCTAACTGTTTAGTATCAGTTACTACTATACTACTTAGCCCTGTTACCTCGTCAGTTTGACGATTCATAGTCAAACCTTCATATAAATCCGAAAATTGCACTTTACCAGCAACTTCAGTAATAATAGGGTGATTATGTGGATCCCAATTAGCAACAATTGCACCAGCAGTTGCTTTATGACCATCCTCAACATTTAAAACAGCACCATAAGGTAATTTATACCGCTCTTTTTCTCGACCATCATAATCTATTACTGTTAGTTCGCCAGATCTAGACACCGCAACACTATAACCACCAGTATGTTTAACTATTTTTATATTGTTTAATTTTATAACGCCATCATTTTTAATTTGAATACTATTTTGGGCAGTAGCTCTAGATGCTGCACCACCAATATGGAAAGTCCGCATAGTTAACTGCGTACCTGGTTCACCAATAGATTGCGCCGCAATTACCCCTACTGCTTCCCCAATATTTACCAAATGCCCACGAGCTAAATCTCGACCATAACATTTAGAACATACTCCATACCGTATTTCACAAGTAATAACCGAACGTACCTTTACTTCATCTATTCCTCGCTTCTCTAAAGCTTCAACTAACCCTTCGTCTAACATTGTCCCTGCTGGAATAATTATTTCTGTAGTATTAGGTTTAACTACATCTTCTAATAATACGCGTCCCAATACTCTCTCACCTAATGGTTCTACTACATCCCCACCTTCTATTAAAGGTGTCATAGTTAAACCATTTTTTGTACCACAATCATCCTCAACTATTATTACATCTTGCGCAACATCTACTAAACGACGTGTCAAATAACCTGAATTAGCAGTTTTTAATGCAGTATCAGCTAAACCTTTACGTGCACCATGAGTAGAAGTAAAGTATTGCGATACTTTTAACCCTTCTCTAAAATTAGCAGTAATTGCTGTTTCTATGATAGAACTATCTGGTCTCGCCATTAACCCACGCATACCAGCTAACTGCCGCATCTGAGTAGGGGAACCTCTCGCTCCAGAATCTGCCATCATATATAATGAATTAAACGATTCTTGTTTTGTTTTTTTACCATCTTTATCGATAACTTCTTCTTCAGCTAAACCAACCATCATTGCTTTAGCCACTTGATCAGTAGTTCTAGACCAAATATCTACAACTTTATTATAACGTTCACCATCAGTTAACAAACCGGACGCAAATTGTGATTGAATTTCTTTAACTTCTTCTTCGGACTTAGCAATAATTTCTGCTTTACTTTTAGGAATCACTAAATCATCAATACTAATTGAAATACCTGATTTAGTAGCATAATAAAAACCCGTGTACATTAAACGATCGGCAAAAATAACTGTTTCTTTTAATCCTACTTTTCTATAACAAAGATTAATTGCTTCAGCTATTAATTTTTTATTCATTACTTTATTAATTAACGAAAAATCTAACTTTTCTGGCAAAATTTCAGCCAATAAGATCCTACCAACCGTTGTGTCTATTAATCCTGAACTTGGACTCAATCTTATTTTAGCTTGTGCATGCAGACTAACTGTATCGTTCTCATAAGCCCGTTTAGCCTCAGCAATACTAGCAAATACTATACCTTCTCCTTTAGCATTAATTTTTCTACGAGTTAAGTAGTATAAACCTAATACCACATCCTTAGAGGGAGATATAACTGGATTACCATTTGATGGAGATAAAATGTTATTAGTAGACATCATCAATACTCTAGCCTCTAACTGGGCTTCAATAGTTAATGGCACATGCACCGCCATTTGATCACCATCAAAATCCGCATTAAACGCTTCGCACACCAAAGGGTGTAAATGAATTGCTTTACCTTCTACTAACATAGGCTCAAATGCTTGAAGACCTAATCTATGCAAAGTAGGCGCTCTATTGAGTAATACTGGATGTTCTCTAATTACTTCATCTAAAATATCCCATACTTCTGGATCTTCACGATCTACCATTTTTTTTGCAGCTTTAATAGTTGTCGCTAAGCCACGATACTCTAATTTACTAAATACAAATGGTTTAAATAGCTCTAATGCCATCTTTTTAGGTAGACCACATTGGTGTAATTTAAGATTTGGTCCAACCACAATAACTGAACGTCCAGAATAATCTACACGTTTACCTAATAAATTTTGTCTAAATCGTCCTTGTTTTCCTTTAATCATGTCCGCTAACGATTTTAATGGTCGTTTATTAGAACCAGTAATTGGACGACCTCGTCTACCATTATCTATTAAAGCATCTACAGACTCTTGTAACATTCGTTTTTCGTTACGTACAATAATATCTGGCGCATTCAATTCTAATAAACGTTTTAGCCTATTATTTCTATTTACCACTCTACGATATAAATCATTAAGATCAGATGTAGCAAATCTACCGCCATCTAATGGTACTAAAGGCCTTAAATCTGGTGGCAACACCGGTAATACAGTTAAAATCATCCATTCTGGACGATTTTTAGACTCAATTAAAGATTCTATTAGTCTTAATTTTTTACTAAACTTTTTAATCTTAGTTTCCGAAGTAAAATTAGGTAATTCTTCTCGGATTATTTTAGCTTCTTCTTCTAAATTAATTTGGCTTAATAGTTGCTTAAACGCCTCTCCACCCATTAACGCAACAAAATCATCTCCATATTTTTCAAAAGCTTCTACGTATTCTTCTTCTGTAAGTAACTGACCCTTTTCTAGTTGGGTCATCCCTGCGTCTACTACAATATATGCTTCAAAATATAAAACTCTTTCTATATCACGAAGAGTAATGTCTAGTAATAAACCAATACGGGACGGCAATGATTTTAAAAACCATATGTGTGCAACTGGAGTGGCTAATTCAATATGCCCCATACGCTCCCGTCGAACTTTAGTTAAAGTTACCTCTACCCCACACTTTTCACAAACAATTCCACGATGCTTTAACCGTTTATATTTACCACATAAACACTCATCATCCTTCATAGGACCAAATGTTTCTGCACAAAATAAACCATGCCGCTCTGGTCTTAAAGTACGATAATTAATAGTTTCTGGTTTTTTTACTTCTCCATAAGATCTAGCTAATATTAATTCTGGGGAAGCTAATCCTAATGTAACACGAAAAAATTCTTTTCTCTTCTTTAAAAGATTTATTAAGCCCTTCAATTATGCCTCCAGTTTACTCTATTCGTCATAATCTAATTCCATGTTAATTCCTAAAGATCTAATTTCTTTTACTAAAACATTAAATGATTCTGGAATACCTGCTTCCATGGAATGATCGCCATCAACAATATTTTTGTACACCTTAGTTCTACCGTTAATATCATCTGATTTTACAGTTAGCATTTCCTGTAATGTATAAGCTGCACCATAAGCTTCTAAGGCCCACATTTCCATTTCACCAAACCGTTGTCCACCAAATTGAGCCTTACCTCCTAATGGTTGCTGTGTTACTAAACTATAAGAACCAGTAGATCTAGCATGCATTTTCTCATCAACTAAATGATTAAGTTTTAAGATATACATATATCCAACAGTAATTGGACGATCAAATGCTTCTCCAGTTATTCCATCGTATAATACAACTTGACCATTTTCTGGTAAATTAACCATTGATAATAATTTTTTAATTTCATCTTCTTTAATACCATCAAATACCGGGGTTGCCATCGGTATGCCGTCTTTCAAATTACTAACTAATTCTTTTATTTCAGGATCTGAGAATTGATTAAAATCAATTTGAGGTTTATTAATTTTTTGCATATGGTATTGCAAATTATAAATTTCATCTAAATATTTTCTAAAATCATTACCACTAGCACCATGAACTATCATCTTGCCTATTTTTAAACCCAACGCCTTAGCCGCCCATCCAAGATGAGTTTCTAATACCTGCCCAACATTCATTCTCGATGGCAGACCTAAAGGATTTAATATAACATCTATTGGAGTACCGTCTTCCATATAAGGCATGTCTTCAACAGGCACAATTATAGAAACCACCCCTTTATTACCGTGACGTCCAGCTACTTTATCTCCAGGCTGTATACATCTTTTTACTGCAAGAAATACTTTTACGACTTTTAAAAAGCCTGGAGCTAAATCATCACCTTGTTTAATCTTATTGGTTTTTTCTTCTAGGTTTTGCACGTATTCTTCTTGAAACGTTTTAATTTGTTCTGCAGCTATCTCTAGTTGTTTAGATATAGCTTCATCTTTAAACTGAATTTTAAATATTAACGTTTGATCGTGTTCTTTAAGTTTATCTAAATATTCTTTAGTAATAGTAGATCCAGTTTTAAACCCATTTGGACCACTAATAGCTGATTTACCAAACACTAAATTACTTATTCTGCTATAAACATCATTTTCCAAAATAGCTAATTCATCATCTAAATCTTTTTTAGCTTTGGCTAATTCGACTTTTTCTATCTCTAAAGCTCTAGAATCTTTTTTAACCCCGTCTCTAGTAAAAATCTTTATATCAACAACTGTACCACTCATACCAGTTGGCACGCGCAATGAGGAGTCTTTAACATTGGATGCTTTTTCACCAAAAATAGCGCGTAATAGCTTTTCTTCTGGAGTTAACTGAGTTTCTCCTTTTGGGGTGATTTTACCAACTAAAATATCTCCCGCATTTACTTCTGCACCAATGTGCACTACCCCTACGCTATCTAATTTAGATAAAGCTCCTTCGCTAACATTAGGAATATCTGCAGTAATTTCTTCTGGACCTAACTTAGTATCTCTTGCTATACAAGATAATTCTTCAATATGAATTGACGTAAACCGATCTTCTTTAACTACTCGCTCAGAAATAATAATGGAATCTTCGAAGTTATATCCATTCCATGGCATAAATGCTACTAATAAATTTTGCCCTAATGCCAACTCTCCCATATCAGTAGAAAAACCATCCGCTAACACATCTCCTTTTTTAACACGATCACCTAATTTTACTAAAGAGGTTTGATTAATACAGGTGTTTTGATTAGAGCGTTCATATTTAATTAAATTATAAATATCAACCCCAGCTTTACCGCTTTCGGCTTCTTGATCATCAACACAAATAACTATCCTAGAAGCATCCACTGAATATACTAAACCACTACGTTTAGCAGTTACAGTAACACCAGAATCTACAGCTACAGAATGTTCTATACCAGTACCAACCAATGGTTTTTCCGCACATAATACTGGTACTGCTTGACGCTGCATGTTAGAGCCCATTAATGCTCGGTTAGCATCATCATTTTCTAAAAATGGAATTAATGCTGCTGCAACCGACACCATTTGCTTTGGCGATACATCCATATATTCTACTTGTTCGATATTCGCAAAAGTATATTCATTTTTATAACGACAATGTACTAAGTTATCAACTAACATCCCCTTAGCATCCACTGTAGCATTTGCTTGAGCGATCATAAAATCGCCCTCTTCTATAGCAGATAAATATTCAATTTCTTTGGTGACTTTACCGTTTTTTATTTTTTTATAGGGACTTTCTAAAAAACCATATTCGTTAATACGAGCATATACCGCTAAAGAATTAATAAGACCAATATTTGGTCCTTCTGGCGTTTCAATAGGACACATACGTCCATAATGGGTTGGATGAACGTCTCGCACTTCAAAACCAGCTCTATCTCTGCTCAAACCACCAGGACCCAACGCTGATACCCGGCGCTTATGGGTTATTTCCGATAAAGGATTATTTTGATCCATAAATTGAGATAATTGGCTAGAACAAAAAAATTCTTTGATGGTGGCCGATATTGGTTTTGAATTAATAATATCTTGAGGCATTAATGCTTCCGATTCAGCAAAACTCAATCTTTCTTTGGCAGTTCGCTCTACTCTAATTAAGCCTAATCTAAATTGATTTTCTACCATCTCGCCAACTACTTTAACGCGACGATTACCAAGGTGATCTATATCATCAGTATAACCTTGACCATTCTTAATTTTAATAAGTTCTTTTAGTAAATCTAAAATATCTTGTTTAGTTAAAACCCCAGGACCGTCTACCGCTTTACGACCCACACGTCTATTAAATTTCATTCTACCAACAATAGAAAGATCATACCTTTCTTCCGTAAAAAACAACCCTTTAAACAATTGCTCTGCTGCATCCTTAGTTGGCGGCTCGCCAGGACGCATCATCCTATAAATTTCAACTAATGCTTCTTGTTGGCTTTTAGTAGTATCAACCCGTAACGTATCTGAAATATATGCGCCTTTATCTAAATCATTAGTATAAATAACGTTAACACTAGGAATAGATTGCTTTCTAATAATAGCCAAAACTTCCCTATTAATTTCTGTGTTAGCTTCAACTAAAACTTCTTTGCTTTCTTGATCTATAATGTCATGAGCTAAACATTTACCAGCCAAATATTCTTCTGTAACTTCTAATTCCCTAATATTAGCCTTTTCCATTTGCTTAATATGTCTAGCGGTAATCCGCTTACCCATCTCTAGTAATACTTCACCATCAGGTAATTTTATAGTAAATAAAGCCGTTTCCCCTCTTAATCTACTAGGGATCAAATCCAAAATAATTTTATTATCTTTAGTAAAACGAAAAGTACTTGCATCAAAAAACTCTTTTAAAATTTCTTCTGTAGAAAACCCTATTGCTCTTAATAAAATTGTAACTGGCAACTTACGTCTTCTATCTATTCGTGCATAAATACAATCTTTCGGATCAAATTCTATATCTAACCAAGAACCACGATATGGAATAACCCTAGCCATATATAATAATTTTCCAGAGGAATGTGTTCTGCCACGATCGTGCTCAAAAAATACCCCAGGAGAACGATGCAATTGCGATACAACTACTCTTTCGGTACCATTAATTACAAATGTACCGCTAGTTGTCATTAATGGGATTTCACCCATGTATACTTCTTGTTCTTTAACATCTTTAACAATTTTATTATCAGCAGTAGAAGCTTCTTTATCGTAAATAATTAAATGTACTTTAATTCTAAAAGGAGCCGCAAAAGTTAATCCTCTAATTTTACATTCATTAACATCAAACCCTGGCTTACCAATTTGATAGCTAATAAATTTTATAATGGCATTACCAGAATAACTAACAATAGGAAAAATAGACGTTAATGCAGCTTGTAGCCCAATATTTTTTCTAGATGACGGTGATACGTCTGCCTGTAAAAATTCTTTGTAAGAATCTAGCTGTATAGTTAATAATGGTGGTATCGCTAAAGATTCTTCTATTTTTCCATAATAAGCACGGATACGTTTTTTTTCAGTATACGACAAAGGCAAATTAGATATGCTAGCCATTTGGGCTCCCTATTAAAACACTATACTTTATTATTGCTTACTTGATTTCAACAGAAGCCCCAGCTTCTTCTAATTTTTTCTTAATATCAGCAGCTTCTTGCTTAGAAATGCCCTCTTTAACGGTTGAAGGAGCTTCTTCTACTAATGCTTTAGCTTCTTTTAGCCCTAGAGTGGTAACTTCTCTTACAACCTTAATAACCCCTACTTTATTAGCACCAAAATTAGTTAACACTACAGAAAATTCTGTTTGCTCTTCAGCAACCGCTGCCGCACCACCTGCTGCCACTGGTGCAGCCATCGTTACTGCTGCTGCAGACACATTAAATTTTTCTTCCATTAATTTCACAAGATCTACTATTTCCATAACAGTCTTATGAGATATAGCATCTAGTATTTGTTCATTCGATATAGCCGTCATAATTATATACTCCATCTTTTAGTGTCACGTAAAAATTTATATTATTTTGTATTACAAACTGCCATTATAGTTCTAACTAACTTTGCCTGAGGCTCCGCTAAAGTTCTAACCAATTTAACAACAGGTGCTTGCATAACTATAACTAGTTTAGTAATAGCTTCTGGCTTAGTAGGCAAATTAGCCACTAATTCTAATTGATTACCATTAAATAAAGTACCATCTACAAATAATGCTGTAACCGACAATTTTTCTCTTTCTTTAGCAAAATCTCTCAACAATCTAGCAATAGAACTAGTCTCGTTTTTAGAAAAAGCTAATAACACTGGCCCCTTCAACTTGTTAGTTAAAGGTTCATAATTAGTTCCAGCAAAAGCTCTCTTTGCTAACGTGTTACGTACTACTTGTAAATGAGTGCCACTACCTAATTGACGAACTTTAGCGCGCAATTCAGTCATTTCGCTAGATTTTAGACCTTTGTAATCAGCAGCTATAACAGCGGTAGATTTAGATGCTACTTCCATTAATTTATCAACTGCAGTTTGCTTTTGCTTAAGCCCTAATGACATTTTATTTTTAATCCTTATTATTAAACCCTATAGTAAAAATTTTTTGATTATATATTAAAATATAAAAAATTCAAACTTTTTTATTTCACTATTCAATGATTACTCAAATTAAACATTTACTGAAGCCAAGTCTATCTGTAGACCGGGCCCCATGGTAGTAGAAACTGTTAACTTCTTCATATAAATTCCTTTGGAAGAGCTTGGTTTTGCTCGCTTAATTTCATTTAATAATACTTCTAAATTTTGCTTCAAGGCTTCCGTTGTAAAATTTACTTTACCAAAAGTACAATGCACTATGCCTGCTTTGTCAGTTTTATACATAACCTGTCCACCTTTGGCGTTTTTAACCGCCTTTGCAACATCAGGAGTTACTGTGCCTACTTTAGGATTAGGCATCAACCCTCGCGGACCTAAAATTGGTCCTAATTTGCCTACTATCCCCATAGTATCTGGGGTTGCTATTACTACATCAAAATTCATTTCTCCTGCTTTTATAAGCTCTGCTAAATCCTCCATGCCAACTAAATCTGCACCTGCTTGTTTAGCTATTTCTACGTTATTACCTTGGGTAAATACCGCAACTCGCACCGTCTTACCAGTACCATTTGGCAACACTACAGAACCACGCACCACTTGAGCAGAATTACGCGGATCAACTCCTAAATTAAGACTTACATCTACACTTTCAGAACTTTTTTTAAATTTTGCTAACGGTAAACCAGCTAGTAAGGCTAACGCATCATTAAACGGATATACTTTATTAGGAGTTAATTTTTCTAATATTGCTTTTCTTCGTTTCGAAACTTTTTTTGACATATTAACCCCCAACAACAATCCCCATACTCTTGGCAGAACCAGCAATAGTATTAACCGCAGCATCCAAATTCGCAGCTGTAAGATCTGCCATTTTTATTTTAGCTACCTCTTCTAACTGTTTTCTAGTAATAGTAGCAATTTTATTTTTATTAGGATCACTACTACCTTTACTTATACCTAAAACTTTCTTTATTAAAACACTAACAGGTGGACCTTTAATAATAAATTTAAAACTCTTATCACCGTACACTAAAATTTCCACAGATAATGGCGTACCTTTGTCTATATTAGGTAAATTTTCTGTTGCCGCATTAAACTGCTTACAGAACTCCATTATATTAACGCCACGTTGCCCTAAGGCTGGCCCAAGAGGTGGACTAGGATTAGCACTAGCTGCTTTAACTTGTAATTTTACCTTAGACTCTACTGTTTTTTTGCCTTTAGCGGCTGCTGGTTTTGCTTTGGCTGGCCCCGACATCTTTTAAACCTCTATATAAAATTCTTTAATAATGACAACTTAATTATAATCTCACTTAAAAGTATCCATACCTTACCATAAAAAAAACATAAATAAAATGGGCGAATATTTAATTTTTCTCTACCTGACTAAAGTCTAAATCTACTGGCGTAGAACGACTAAAAATCATAACTGCTACTCGTAATCTATTCTTATCGTAATTTACTTCCTCAACTACCCCATTAAATTCAGCAAATGGCCCATCTATTACTCTTATAACTTCCCCTGGCTCAAATAATATCTTCGGTTTTGGTTTATCCGCGCCTTCTTCAATCCTAAATAAAATTTTATTAGCTTCTTTATCAGAAATTGATGCCGGGCGATCTGAAGTTCCACCAACAAAACCTAAAACTTTAGGAACAGTTCTAACTAAATACCATAAATCTTCATTCATTTCCATTTGGATCAACACATATCCTGGAAAAAATTTACGTTCTGTTTTTCTTTTATGACCAGAACGCATTTCTACTACCTCTTCGGTAGGAACCAAAATATCTCCAAAGTGTGCCTCACTCCCGGTTAATTTAATCTTTTCTTCTAAAGATTTTTTAACTTTTAATTCATCACCAGAAGCAACTTGCAATACATACCAGCGCTTTAACGCTTGACTCATTTTATACTCCACCTATTTTTAATAACCTCTTCTTAATAACCATGCAACTAATCTAATTAAAATAGAATCCACTGTCCACAGTACCAGACCCATAATTACTACCATAATTATCACAGCTCCTGTAGTTTGCATAGTTTCTTTTTTGCTTGGCCAAGATACTTTTTTAAGTTCTCCTACAGATTCTTGCCAATACTGGCTAAACTTTAAGCCTTGTTGTGTTTTTCTTATCAATAAAAATATTGCTATTATTCCAAATATAACCGTTACTAAAAATTGTAATAATATAGAACGATAAACAACATATTGTTGATTAATTATTGCAAAAACTCCCAACAATAATGCTACTATCCAAAAAACCACATTAAATTTTTTTTTTGGAACCACACTATCGCTACTACGATTGCGATTTAAATTTTTTATTAAATGTTTAGTCATAATTTTTATTAGAGCACCAGCTTATTTAAAATAAAAACCACCTTACCCTTGCAACTTTGGCAGGCCAGGAGGGAATCGAACCCCCAACCTACGGTTTTGGAGACCGCCACTCTGCCAATTGAGCTACTGGCCTAAATCTATTCTATAATCTTCGTAACAACACCAGCACCAACGGTACGTCCACCTTCTCTAATAGCAAAACGCACACCTTCTTCCATAGCTATCGGTGCAATTAAATGTACGCTCATCTTAGTATTATCTCCAGGCATAATCATCTCTACGCCTTCTCCTAAAATAACTTCCCCTGTTACATCGGTAGTTCTAAAATAAAACTGCGGACGATATCCTTTAAAAAACGGAGTATGACGCCC
>JBEKHL010000038.1:0-14124 GCA_050012295.1 Gammaproteobacteria bacterium | reverse complement strand
ATTTGGTATCGAGCTATTTATTCGTGGTAGAATGGAGTTAGTAGCATTGGAACAATTCTTTAAAGCCATTATTTTAAAAACGGTTGAGCATTTAAACAGGATTGAAGAAATTTGTAAACGCCACTTAATCAATTGTATAATTGGATCTCCGTTTGAAAATCTTTTTGGACGGTTAAAATTCCAAGGATCTGATGGATCTGATCTCAAACTTCGAGATATCGCCAAAATAATAACTGAAGATCCTAAAAAAATAAACATATTTGAAATGATCCTACCTGCATTAGGAACGTTAGGTATAGAGCCTAATAATGAATTAGGTGAATTGGATGAATTAAATCCAGAACAAAAAACAGCACAAGAAAAAGTACAAGAAAAACTTTTAGTTCAACATTGCCTAAGAAAATTACAAGACAATAACTTTAATTTAAGGCATAAACAAGTATGGAACGATTTTATTAAATTTTCTGATAAAGAAATAAATACTTTAGATGATTTATTTAGGACTGCAAATGCAATTGTAGTTTTACTTTCCTGCCAAGGAGAAGAAAATTACAAAGTATGTTCGATACTACCTTTTTCAGAAAAACAAATACAAGTTAGCTACGCGGCTTTTTATGGTAAATCTAATGGAAAATACCCTGTTATTGTTAACATAACTACCATAGAGCCAGTTTTATCTTACGACCATAATAGACAAGGCCTTTTATTTTATTATGGCAGTTGTCCAGATAGCTTAAGTAGACTAATAACTGAAGGAGATATATTAACAGCTGCTCATGAAAATATTGCTCGTACTGTAGAAAACAAAGAAAGTATTGCTATAGAACAAGTTTTAACAATGCTAAAAAAATTTAAGCTATAAGATAAGAGAATAGAAATGCCATCAAAAAAACCCTTTACTAATAAACATTTAAATCCAAAAAATATATACGAGTTAAAACGTTTGTTATTAGATAAATATCAAAATATTATTGGGGAACACGAAGACACACAACTATCTATCGAAGAAATTGTAGAATATGTTGTCCATTATTATGAATCCATTATTTATTGTATGCCAGGAAATGTTTATTGGCTAGATAAGCATGGTACTGCGCTTGGATGTAATAAAAATGTATTAAACATGTTTGGCCTTAAATCTTTAACACAGTTTAAAAATTTAACTTTTGAAGAAATGGGTAAAATAGGCAGCTGGTCATTAGAAGCAACCCAATCTTTTAAAAAAGATACTTTAGAAGTAACTTATACCGGTAAAGCAAAATTAAATATCGAAGAACCTATTATTCCAAATAGTGATGGAAAATTGATTCATTTTTTAACTAGCCGTGTCCCACTATTTGATAATGTTGGTTCTGTTATTGCTATTGTTGGTATTTCAATTGATATTACTGATCGTAAAAATATGGAAAAAGCACTGCAAGAAGCCAAAGAAAAAGCTGATGCTGCTAATAATGCCAAAACCGAATTCCTTAAAAACATGCGCCACGATATTCGTACTCCCTTAAGCGGTATTGTTGGTTTTGCAGAACTTTTAAATAATGAAAATAATAAAGAACGAATCAAAGAGTTTACTGATGGTTTAATTCAAAGTAGTAAAGAACTTCTTAGATTCCTAAATGAGGTATTAGAATCAATTAATGTCGCTTCAGGTGAAATTCCTCTCTTAAAACAAACTTTTAATTTAAAAAATAAACTCACGGATGTTATAAAACTTTATCGACCAAAAGCTTTTGAAAAAGGATTAAATCTAGATTTTATTTTCGATGAAGCCATCCCTAAATATGTAATTGGAGATCCGGTCCGTATTTATCGTATCGTACTTGAACTAGTTGGTAATGCTTTAAAATTTACCAAACAAGGCCATGTTAAAGTTTATGCAAAATTGGCTAAACAACATGAATCTAAACTCGTTATCAGACTTGAAGTAGAAGATACGGGTCCCGGGATCCCCGAAGAAAAAAAACAAGAACTTTTTATCCGCTTTAAACGATTAATTCCATCTTATGGAGGCGTATATCAAGGATCTGGATTAGGACTATTTATTGCTAAACAATTTATAGACGATTTAGACGGAGAAATTTATATTGAAAGCAATATCAACAAAGGTACTAAGTTTATTTGTTTGATCCCTATGCGTGGTTCTCTAATAGATGAATATTTTGCAGAAGAGATGTCTATAGTTGATCATGTTTTTTTTGATAAAGAATTAATTAATTTACTACCACCTTCATCTGATAATTTAAAACTGGAAGGTAGAATTTTAATTGTTGAAGATCAAACACAATCAGCAATAGTAGTAAAAAACATCTTAAATAATTTTGGATGTCATGTTAGTGTTGCTAAAGATGGGGAAACAGCGATTGAACTTTTTAAAAATAACCACTACGATTTGATCTTAATGGATATCGGTTTACCAGATATCAATGGTTATGAAGTAACTAAACAAATCCGTTTATACGAAAAAGAAATGTCTTGTAACCAAGTACCTATTGTTGCCCTCACGGCACATTTTAGCGCAGAAGAAAAGCAACGATGTTTAGAAGTATCGATGAACGCTATATTTATCAAGCCACTTTTAAAAGAAAAAATGATTGATATTTTAAAAGTTTTTGTGCCAAAACATGCAATAAAAGAAGAAACCTTTATAGTTTAAAATATTGATTTTCTTTTACTGCTTGATCAATTTCTTTTAACGATTTTAACAATAATCGCATTTTATTTAATGGCCAAGAATTTGGGCCATCACATAAAGCTTGCTCTGGATTTGGGTGGGTCTCCATAAAAATTCCAGCAATACCAACTGCAACAGCCGCTCTTGCTAAGGCAGGTACAAATTCTCTTTGTCCTGATGATCTATCTCCTAAACCACCTGGCAATTGTACCGAATGAGTAACATCAAAAATAACTGGACAATTAGTATTACGCATAATTACTAAAGAACGCATATCTGATACTAAATAATTATAACCAAAACTTACTCCTCTTTCGCACACCATAATATTATTATTACCGGTAGATTTAGCTTTTTCTACCACGTTCTGCATATCCCAAGGGGCTAAGAATTGGCCTTTTTTTATATTTACTGGCAAATTAGTTTTTGCAACTTGTAGTATAAAATCTGTCTGCCTACATAATAACGCAGGGGTTTGTAAAACATCTACAACTGCGGCTACTTCTTCTAATGGGGTATCAGTATGTACGTCTGTTAAAATCGGTACTTTAATTTGTTGTTTTACTTTACTTAAAATATTTAATGCTTGATCTAGTCCTAATCCGCGAAAACCATTTTTAGAAGTTCTGTTAGCTTTTTCAAAAGATGATTTATAAATAAAATTAATACCAAACTCATTAGTAATTTCTTTTAAAACACCGGCAGTATCAATAGCTAATTGTTCACTTTCAACTACACATGGTCCTGCTATTAAAAACAATGGTTGTTCTAAGCCTATTTCAAAGTTACATAATTTCATAATGTTTTAGCCCTAGCAAGCGACGCTTTAATAAAACTATTAAATAATAAATGACCAAATTCTGGTTTAGAAGTAAGTTCTGGGTGAAATTGACAACCGATAAACCAAGGATGAGTAGGTATTTCTAGTACTTCAACCAAATTATCTATAGAATATCCAGAAAATAATAGGCCTGCTTTAGTTAATTGGTCTAGATATTGTTCGTTTACTTCGTAACGATGTCTATGTCTTTCAAAAATTTCTGCTTGTTGATAAATTTGTTTAATTTTAGAATTATCACTTAAAATACTTTTTTGTTTACCTAAGCGCATAGTTCCACCTAAATTCGTATTATGATCACGTTGTTCGATTGTTCCTGCAGCAGTTAACCATTCAGTAACTAAAGCTACAACCGGATGTTGAGTATTATGATCAAATTCAGTGCTATTAGCGTCTATCCAACCAAGTACATTTCTAGCATATTCAACTACCGCAATTTGTAACCCCAAACAAATACCTAAAAATGGTATATTATTTTTTCTTGCAAATTCACAAGCTTTAATTTTTCCTTCGATGCCACGTTTACCAAAACCACCAGGAACTATAATACCATTAACAGTTTGTAAAATTTTAAATTGTTCAGAATTAGGATGTTCTAATTCTTCTGAATAAATATTAATAATTTTTAATTTTGTTAAATTATTAATACTTGCATGAATTAACGCTTCATTTAACGATTTATACGCATCATTAAAATTTATATATTTTCCAACTATAGCAATAGTAACCGCATTATCAGATTGTTCGGCGATTTTTAAGTTATTAAGCACTTTATGCCAAGCAGATAAATTAGCTATTGGTGCCGTAATTTTCAATTTGCCTAATACTATTTTATCCAAATCTTGATTTGCTAATACTACAGGAATAGACAAAATAGTAGGCATATCTGGACAAGAAATGACAGCTTGCTCTATTACGTTAGTAAATAAAGCAATTTTAGCACGATCGTTGTTAGATAACATTTGCGCGCTACGACACAACAAAATATCCGGTTGGATCCCAATAGAACGTAATTCTTTAACCGAATGTTGAGTAGGTTTGGTTTTAATTTCTCCGGCTGTTGGAATGTATGGTAATAGTGTTAAATGAATAAATAAAGTATTTTCGTATCCATATTCAATACGCATTTGACGAATAGCTTCTAAAAATGGTTGCGACTCAATATCCCCAACTGTCCCGCCAATTTCTATAATGCTTACATCAAAACCTTTACTACCATCAATAATTTTTTGTTTAATCTCGTCGGTAACATGAGGAATAATTTGTACGGTTACACCTAAATACTCACCTTTTCTTTCTTTATTAATTATTGAATCAAAAATTTGTCCACTAGTGATGTTATTTTTTTTACTCATCTTGGTACTAATAAACCTTTCATAATGACCAAGATCTAGATCTGTTTCTGCTCCATCGTCAGTAACAAATACTTCGCCATGCTGTAATGGATTCATGGTACCTGGATCCACGTTTAGATACGGATCAAACTTTATTAAGGTAACTTTTAATCCTCTAGATTCTAAAATAGCCGCTAGTGATGCCGATGCTATCCCCTTACCTAAAGAAGAAACCACCCCACCTGTTACGAAAATGTATTTGCCTACTGCTTTATTTATCATTGTTTTTCTATTTTTCCTTCTTAACCCATAACCCAAGAATGGCAATTAATTTTCCTTGCTGAAATACTAAAGGATAATCTTTACGCTGCCAAGGCGGAACCCCTAAATTTTGAAATATTTTTTTGGCTTTATTTGCTCCAACTAGATTAATAGAGTCACCAAAATAAATTTCTAAATCATCTAGAGTAGTTTTGAAACTTAATTTTTTTCTATTTAAATCGTTATTATGTAAATATTCAGTAGAATATACATATAATTGATCCCGATAACGATAAATTACATATTGTCGTAAATTTAACTTTGGTTGGCGGTCTATTTTGGCAGCAATAATTTCTGTATATATTTTATTTAATCTTGCTTCATCTGGTGGATTAAATCCTTGTTTTATAATAAACATTCTTAAAATTTCTGCCTGCAAAAAAGAATCGTATTTTAACAATTCACTAATTATCAAAATATTTTTAAACTTTAAATTTTTACAACACTGCATCAAAGCTATGCTTGCTTGATGCTTTATAAACAAATCTGCTTGTTGCAAATGTTTAACTGTACGCCCAATATTATTTATACATTTTGGCCACTTAGTTATTAATTTGGAGAAAATTTCATGTCGTAAAAAATTTCTAGTAAATTTTTGATCATAATTACTATCATCTGTTATATAAGACAAATTATGTTGTTTAGCGAAACACTCTAATTCTTGACGAGTAAAATGTAATAATGGGCGAATTATTTTAACTTTATCAAAAAAACATACTGGATGGATTGCCCCCAACCCTGTTAAACCAGATCCTCTTAATAATCTTAAAAATACTGTTTCTGCTTGATCATTTAAATGATGCGCCAATAATAAAGTATCTTGTGGAGCCAATAATTTCTGCCAAACTTCTTTTCTACAAATTCTTAATGCGGCTTCTAATCCAAATTCTTTTATTTGTTTTGGATCTGCAGTTACTGGTATTGCTTTAAATTCTATATTGAATTTTTTGCAAATTGTTTGACAGTGTTGTTGCCAATAATTAGCGTTTTTATTAACACCATGATTAATATATACTGCATATAATTTATAGTTTAGATTATTAGAAAATACTAAATAACTTAAATATAACATTACACTAGAATCTAAGCCACCGCTAAACCCTATCCAAACATTGTTATTAATATTATTCTTTAATCCTAATTCTAAGCAAATATTATAAAAATATTCTTTATTTAGTAAACCACACTTCACTATTATTGACGACCAAATTTCATAAGACGTAAATATCTATTTTCTAAAAGAGCATCTGTAGACCATTTACTCAATTGCGATACATGGGTTACTAATCGCTCTTTTAATATATTGGCCATGTTTGGTATAGATCGATGCGCACCACCTAATGGTTCTGGAATAATCTCATCGATTAAACCAATTTCTAGTAAACGATTAGCGGTGATCCCCATAACATGAGCGGCTTCAGGAGCTTTTTCTGAATTTTTCCACAAAATTGCTGCACATCCTTCAGGAGAAATAATGGCATAATAGGAGTACTGCAACATTAAAACCTTATCTCCAACTCCAATACCAAGCGCCCCACCAGAACACCCTTCTCCAATAACAACACAAATAATTGGCACCTTAAGAGTAGACATTTCTTTTAAGTTATAAGCAATCGCTTCACTTTGACCACGATTTTCTGCTTCAATACCAGGATAAGCTCCTGGTGTATCAATTAAAGTAATAATTGGTAAATTAAATTTTTCAGCTAATTGCATTAATCTTAAGGCTTTACGATAACCTTCAGGATGCGGCATACCAAAATTACGAATAACTTTTTCTTTAGTATCTCGACCTTTTTGTTGGCCAATTATCATAACTGGAATATTATCTAATAACCCAATACCAGCCACCATTGATTTATCATCAGCAAAATTACGATCTCCATGTAACTCATCGAAATCTTTAATCATGTAATTTATATAATCTAGAGTGTATGGACGTTTAGGATGTCTAGCTAACTGGACTATTTGCCAGCTAGATAAATTTTTAAATATGTGCGCAGTTAATTCGCGACTTTTTTGCTCTAACCGAGCAATTTCTTCGCTAATATTGATTTCTGCATCATTGCCAACTAGTCTGAGTTCTTTAATTTTTTCTTCTAATTCAGCTATTGGTTGCTCAAATTCCAAAAAATTCAAATTCATGCGAATATTGTAATATGAGAAAGACTTTGTTTACAATCAAGTTGTTTACAATCAAAGAAAATGGCTTAACTTTTGCTATAAAAGTTAGTCCTAAAGCCAAAAAAAATTGCATCGGCGATGTTGTTTTAGATCAAAATAACCAACCAATTTTAAAAATTTATACTACTGCCCCACCAGAAGACGGTAAAGCTAATAAAGCCATTATAAATTTATTATCAAAAATATGGGGGTTAAAAAAAAATCAAATCAAAATTATTTTGGGCTCTAATCAAAAAAATAAAATTGTTTATATTGAGGGTGAACCATTAGAATTGCTGTCTTTATGCAACCGAGTGGAAATATAAGAAAGCAATAGCATTATTTAACCAGTGAATTAAAATAGAAATCCACAAAGATCGACATTTATGAAACGCAAAACAAGTTATCAGCCCAAATAGAAATAATGATACTAGCCGATCTCCCATAGCTGTAATACTCCAGTTTTGTATTATCCACCAACCAGGTAAATGAAATAATGCGAAACAAATAGAGTTGAGTAATGCTGATCTGCGAATTGAAAATCTTTGTTGTAATACTTGAAACAACGTCCCTGTAAAAAAGATTTCTTCAGCTATAGGGCATAAAATGATCGGTAAATTAAGGCCAAATTTTTTACATTTAAAACTAATTATATATATCAAACAGATACAAGTAACCATGCTAAAGACAGCATAAATAGGGTTGTTAAGCTTCAAGAAAACAAGCATTGGTTGTAATTCAAAATTCTTAATATATGTAATAGTAAACATTAGTAGCAAACATGAAAGAAAAAAAGAAGAAGAAATATATTTAGTAGCATAGTAAAGAAGATTTTTAATCATTTCACTATCGAAAGAATGACTAATTATAATAAGCCAAGCACAATACAACCCGAGCGAAACTAGCATAAAAGCATATAACGCAAAAAGTTTTTTTTCAAATGCTAGCTTCATGTTCAAAATAAAAAAATTGCTCCACCTATTGTATTTTAAAAATTATTATTGCATATTTACACCCAACAAACAGTAATCTACTAATACAAGCATAGGTTAAGGATAACCCCTTAACAAGGAGCAAAAATGTTGTCGAATAATATTAATGTTATAAGAAATCAAGTTGATAATATCATTGCTGATCTTATCATGAATAAACAATTTACCAGTAAGATTATTGAGGATCCAACAAGTGTATTGCATGAATACAATATAATTGATGAACCAGATGAAGATGGCAACCCATTATATGCCTGGATTCCAATTCCAACCCTTTTATGCCCATCTGAAGCAGGCACAACATCTGATTCATGTAGTAGCCTAGTAAGTTGCTGCAGCCCATGTTGCCCTAAGCCAAAACCATAATCATAATCATAATCATATATACTTAACACACATGAATGCTAATGATTTTTCAGACGAAAGATATCTAGAAAAAATCTTTCGCCTACAATGTTGTGATGAAGATAACAGAGGAGGTAGATCCTTAAAAAATGTAAAATTACATATTAAATGGCTTACAGAAAGGCTTTTGCATGGAAAAAACAACTTGCAAATACTAGATATTGGCTGTGGAATAGGGCATTACACAAGAGAGCTAGCAATCCATGGGCATCATTCTATAGGTATAGATATTTCCCATTATGCAATAGATTATGCAAAAAAAACTACTCCACAAAATTTAAACTGCCAGTTTATGGTTACTGATATTACCAAAGAACCATTACCACAAGCTAATGACTTAATAATTTTTCCTTATAGCATATTTAATATTTTTAACAAAACTTTAGCACAAAACATCTTGTACAATATTCGTGCAGCACTAAACCCCAGAGGAATTTTTTACCTTGAAGTCATGAAGTATATAAATTTAGATAATTATAAAAAATATCGAGCTTGGAGTGCTAAAAAAGACGACTTTTATTGTGCTCACGATCATACTGTGCTCAATAAAAACATATGGAATACCGAAGAAAAAACATTAGAAGCAAAATATTTTTTTATTAGTAATATTGACTTTTCTGTTGATACTCTAAAGAATACCATTCAATTTTATCAAGATGATGAATATGTATCTTTATTACAAAAGGCAGGTTTTGAATGCGTAGAATATTGTGGTACACCACCAGGAGCTGATCAAGATCCTGATCTAAATTACATATCATTTATTTCTTATTCATGAACACTCAAATAAACTGGAATTTAAACATCAAAGAAAAATTACTTGTATTACTTAGTGAGCGTGAAATTGCCGAGCAAAAAGCATACCATAAAGACAATAAAGAATTTAAATGGCTAGTGGTATACCCTATAGATTATAAAAATAGAACATGTGGGTGGAAGCTACATATTTCAGCTAATCTTCAAAATGCCGGAGAAATACTTGAATATGTCTTACCAATCTTAGTACAAGAGAAAGCTTGTTTTAAAGTAGCTGATTCTATAGAATTTTTAGCAAATCTAAACCACAATCCCTATAATACTGTTCAAGCTGGTAAATTTATAACAGTTTATCCAGATAACGATCAATTTGCAGTAAAAATAGCAGAATTACTTTATCAAAAAACTCAAGGATTAATTGCTCCTAGAATAATGACCGACAAGCAATACAAAAATTCTATTGTATATTATCGATGGGGTTCGTTTACCCCAAGATATCAACAAAATTTATGGGGGGCAGTACTGCCTACTATTGACGGAGAAGAAGGTAAAGATCTATTTGATATAAGAGAGCCTTTTTATAAAGAATTCAATCATGTTTTAGATCCTTTTAATTATGCAGACAAACCAAATGAACCTGTTCATATTGTAGAAAATAGATATTGGAAGTGTATTCAACTTAACATAAGCATATCAAGCGAAGTTTTTTTAGCTATAGATTTGATTAATAAACAACGTTGCATTGTAAAAATAGGGTATTTTAATTCATTTCTTGATACCCAGGGTAACACCTCTATAGATAGGGTTATTAATGAAGGAAATATTCTACTTAAATTAAACAATTCAGAATATACTCCAAAATTATATAATGCATTTCACGATAAAAACAAAAATTATGTGCTAATCATGGAAGATATCCATGGCAATAGTTTATATGAAAATTTACAGAACTATATTACGAACTGTAGATTTTTAACTAATGATGAATTATATAATTTTGCAAATCAACTAATTAAAATTATTATTGATCTTCATGAGAAAGAAATAATCCATGCTGATTTAAAGCTACAAAACTTCCTCTTGACACCAAAGAATAAAATTAAAGTTATCGATTTCAACTCAGCATGCGATACAAAAAATAACATCTATTTCTATACTTGTGGCTCACCTGAATTTGCCACTAATCCACGATTAAGTGGCGATAAGCCAGAATATAGTGATGATATCTATAGTTTTGGAGCAATACTTTATTACCTAGCTTCAAATACCGACCCTGGATTTAATCCACTAGAATTTGGAAAAGATATTTTATTACCAAGCAAAATAAACCATACTTTAGATCCATTAATAGAAAATTGTATATTACGTTGTTTGAATTTGGAATATAAATCCTTAAAAGATGCAAAAATAGATCTAGAAAAAAGGAACGACCATATTTACTTGGCTTCATTATCATCTCAAAATTTCATGATGTCTGCTGCTCGCATCATAGATAATTTCCTTACATCAACCATTTCTAGCTCAGAAGAAAAGATTATATATCATACAACTAACGAAAATCAAAAAATATACGATTTAAGAGGAACTGCTGGAAGTGTGCTAGGCTTATCTCATTATTTAATGTCAGAAAAAAACAATCTGCTCTTACAAATTGTTAAAAAAAACACCATACATTTATTACATTCCAGAGACATGCATTATAATACCATCCCTGGGCTGTATGTAGGAGATTCTGGTTGTTCATTAGCTTCTTTATATGCAGGATTAGCTTTGGACGATCCAAATATTATTCATAACGCTCAAAAATTCCTGTCAGCTACGAATAAACATGCATTTTTATCAGTAGATCTGTTTAATGGCCTAGCAGGCAGAATACGAACTAATTGTATCTTCTGGAAAATTACAAAAAAGAATGAATATCTGGAATGCGCCCGCCTAATGTATGCTTATCTTAAAAATACCGCCATACAAAATAATAATGAAATTTATTGGTATAACCCTTCAAAATATTCAACTGAAAAAGATTTCAAGTTAAATAAAAAAGATATACATTTAGGATATGCACATGGAGTAGCTGGTATAGCCGATGCTATTTTAGATTATTTTTTAATAAGTAAAGATGAAGAAGCTGTATCTTACATTAACAAATCCCTTAAATTTCTTCTTAAAGAAGCTAAACCAACCATAAACAATATTAGTTTAGCCTGGCCTGATAAGAAGGATGGTAATCTAACTCTACCATTTTGGTGCAATGGGTCTCTTGGAATAGCAAAATTATTTTTAAGGACATATAAATATGGTATTTTTGAGGATGGTCTTGAAATAGCCAATAAGGTAGCACAACTACTAATAAAAAATACTAAAGCAAGCCTTCCTATACAATGTCACGGTTTTATTGGTAGTATAGAGTATCTATTGGACTTATATCTTTATACACAATCTAATTCTTATTTGAATATGATACATGAATTAGAAGAAATATTAGAATATTGGGTCGAAAAGTTAATACAATGCTGCTTTAACCTTGAAAATCCCCACTTTCAACCAAAAGATTTTATGACTGGAGTACCTGGCATTTTATCATGCTATATTAGATTAGCTAATAAACACCAACCACATATTTTGAGTCTGGAGTTTGCAGAAATGCTTTACTTACAGTATAAGAAGAGCGAAAAATGGCTATAGTTCTTATTTATGGACACGATAAAGACCAACACATTAACGCCATTTCTAAAGAATTATTAAAGCTCGGTGTTACTCCTTTACTACTTGAACGGTATAAAAAAGGACACCATTTGACACATACTATTACGATGAGCGGACATAAAACTATTATTAATATAGATAACAAGAAATACGATATTGAAAAAGACATTTTAAGCTTCTATTGGAGACCAAAACCACAAACTGATTCAGAAAAATACTGGGTCAACAGTAGCAGAGAAGATATTTATAAATCCAGCGAATGGTATATCTCTTCGAATGCTATTAATTTTTTAAATAACAATCTTTTTACCGTTAATAATATCGATGCAGAAATACGCACAGATAATAAAGCATACCAATTGATGTTAGCCTCTAAGTGTGGATTAATAATACCAGATACTACTATAACTAATGACTATGAAGAAACGATTAAATTAAAAACAAAGTTATTAGCCCGCAAACATCTATCTTGTATTTTTGAAGAAAATGGTAGACAAATTTTTACTGAAAAATTTAATATAGCCGATCCAATATTAGCAAAAGATTCTATCGTAATGCCAAGAATATACCAGCCTTTAATTGAAAAAAGCTATGAACTTCGAGTTTATGTGGTTAATAATCATGTTTTTGTTATTAAAATTGATTCTCAATTAGATAAAGATGGTTCTATTGATTGGCGTACCGCAAGCAATATGGATTTTTTTAGTATCACTGAATTAAGTCGAGAAACACATAAGAATATTATACAGTTTCAACAAAAAGCTAACCTTACTTATGGTGCCTATGATTTTATTGTAGATCAGGAAGGAAGAGAGATTTTTTTAGAATGTAATCCCTCTGGTAATTGGCTATTTGTAGGTGACGAAATTGCTAATGAAATATCAAAAACCATAGCTAATGCTTTGGTAACGTAAGTATACATTAGTTTTATATATTGACTTGTTTCTCCCAATCTACTAAAAAATCAACAGATCGGGAGAAACAGTTTGACATTCTCAATCTCCCGATCTATAGTATAAATAAATTATCTTATAAAAAAACAACCGTAAAATTAATAAATGAAAGTTAAAGAACTAATTGGTCGACAAGAAGAAAAGCAAATAATATTCAATGCGTTAAATTCAAAAAAAAGCGAACTAGGAATACTATACGGTCGACGCAGAGTGGGAAAAAGTTTTTTATTGCAATCAATAGAATTTAAACAAAGTTATTTCTTCGAAGCTGTAAAAAATTATTCTGTAGAAAAACAAGTTGCTCATTTTCTTAAACAATTTTCAGAACAAGAAAAATTGCCTATATTGAAAGGTAGTACTTGGGAAGAAGCATTTGATATAATTACTCCATATTTTATAAAAAAATCAAATTATGTTGTATTCGATGAATTTCCTTGGATGGCATCGGAACGAACAGAATTAGTTTCACTATTAAAATACTATTGGGATAATAAATGGAGCAAAAATCCTAATTTAACCTTAATACTTTGCGGTTCTATAGCAAATTTTATGGTAAAGCATATACTCCATTCTCAAGCTTTACATAATAGAAAAACTTTTGAAATAAAATTAAAAGCGCTACCTTGTAACGAAGCTAAAGATTTTTTCCCAGAAAAATACTCTTTATACGAAAAAACACTTTTTTTAATGACTGTTGGCGGTATTCCAAAATACCTTGAACAAATGAATACTAAAATTTCTTTTTACGATAACATCACAAATAATTTTTTTAAACAAAATGGTTTTTTTGTAAATGAATTTGAAACTATTTTTAAAGAACAATTTAAAAAATATAAAACTTATACTGATATAGTCTACCTTTTATCTAAAAACAAAATGTCTCAAAGTGAATTAAGCAAAGTTATTCATTTATCAGGCGGCGGTTTTAAAGAATACCTAGATACTCTTGAAAATGCTGATTTTATAACACATTTTAGATCTTTAG
>JBEKHL010000037.1:0-15116 GCA_050012295.1 Gammaproteobacteria bacterium | reverse complement strand
GGTTTTGCTAAAAATAAAAACTTTTCTATGCAAGAACTTGCTAATAAATTTAATACCCAACCTGTTTTTAATAAAATCAATCCCAATTTAGGTCGCTTTAACCATGCAGATCTTTTTAAACATCACTCGGTTGATAATCTAGTTTTTGTTAACGATGCTATATTAAGAAAGGGGGTTAACGAAGTAGAAAGAAAAGAGCTATATCTCGCTTGGATTACAGCCATTGTAAAACATCCATTAGCATACCTAAAACATAGAAGTATTAATATGATTAGTATCTTAATATATCCTTCTGGTTTTAAATATATTAATGATTTTTTAACTAATAATTCTGTATTATACTGGATAGCTACTGTTGGCGTCTATTTAATAATGCCTAATCTAATACCAACTATATTAAGTTTTATATACTTTGTTTTTGGAATATTCGCGCTACATAAAATGGGTAGCGTTAATTGGTTTGCCATACCATTAGTATGTTTTAATGCCGTTGGTTTATCTATGGTGTTGGTTTTGTTTTTTTGCTCTATGGCTGGAACCTCTCGTTATACTTACATAACCATGTGCATGGTACATGCTTCACACATCTTTGCTTACCTGTGTTTTAATTATTTTAAAAACTATAACGTAAACACTAATGAATAAATTAAAATCTAAATTTACATTACATAGTGAATATAAACCCGCAGGAGCTCAACCAAAAGCTATTAGCCAATTAATAACTGGTTTACAACAAAAATTTACCCGTCAAACCTTATTAGGGGTAACCGGTTCTGGAAAAACTTTCACTATTGCTAACGTAATAAATCAACTACAAAAACCTGCTTTAATTTTAGCTCCCAATAAAGCTTTAGCAGCACAACTTTATGGTGAAATGAAAACCTTCTTCCCAAAAAATGCTGTGGAATATTTTGTTTCTTATTATGATTATTACCAACCAGAAGCGTATGTACCAAATACCGACACGTACATAGAAAAAGATGCTGCTATAAACGAACATTTAGATAGAATGCGCCTTTCTGCTACTAAAGCATTATTAGAACGTAATGACGCTATAATAGTTGCAACCGTTTCCGCAATTTATGGTTTGGGCGATCCTAAAACCTATTTAACTATGATCTTACATATCGATCGAAACGACATAATTGATCAAAGAAAATTACTAAAAAAACTAGCGGAATTACAATATACTAGAAATGACGCAAACTTTAAACAAGCAACATTTAGGGTGCGTGGCGACACCATAGATATTTTTCCTGCAGAAAGCGAAACCGTAGCAATTAGATTACAACTGTTCGGAAACGAAATAGAAAAAATCACCACCTTTGATCCTTTAACCGGTAAAATTATACAAAGCGATTTACCAAGAATTACAATCTACCCAAAAAGCCATTACGCAACTCCAAAAGAACAAGTTTTACAAGCAATCGAAAAAATAAAAATAGAATTAGATTTACAAATTTCTACCTTTAAAAATCAAAATAAACTTATCGAAGCTCAACGCATCGAACAAAGAACATATTACGATATAGAAATGATGCAAGAAATAGGGTACTGTACCGGAATAGAGAACTATTCTGCGCTGTTAAACAATCGAATCAAAGGTTCGGCACCTACTACTTTAGTAGATTATTTGCCAAAAGATGCATTGTTAATTATTGATGAATCCCATGTAACTATTCCACAATTAAATGCCATGTATCATGGAGATAGATCACGCAAAGAAAATTTAGTAAATTATGGATTTAGGTTGCCGTCAGCATTAGACAATAGACCATTAAAATTCGAAGAATTTGTACTATTACAACCACCTACTATTTATGTTTCAGCAACTCCAGGAGATTACGAACTAGCAAATTCCACTCAAATTGTTGAACAAGTAGTACGTCCAACTGGATTATTAGATCCAACCATAATCGTTAGACCAGTAAACAGCCAAGTTGAAGATGTATTAGTAGAAATTAACCAACGTATTAATAACAACGAACGCGTTTTAATTACTACGTTAACAAAAAAATTCTCCGAAAATTTGAGCACTTATTTAAGCGATAAAAACATCAAAGTTCGTTACTTACACTCGGATATCGACACCGTAGAACGCATGGAAATAATTAAAGATTTACGCACTGGTAAAATCGATGTTTTAGTTGGAATTAATTTATTACGAGAAGGTTTAGATTTACCAGAAGTATCATTAGTAGCTATTTTCGATGCAGATCGCGAAGGTTTTTTAAGATCTGCTCGCGCATTAATTCAAACCATCGGTCGAGCAGCTAGACATATTAATGGCACCGTAATTCTATATGCTGACAAAATAACTCCTTCTATGCAAAAAGCTATCGAAGAAACTACTAGACGTAAAATTATTCAAGAAGAATTTAACCTTAAACATGGGATTACTCCTACAACTATAAAAAAATCTGTTATAGATATATTAGAAGCTAACTCGCGACATGCCAAACACGATTTAGAAAAATTTGATGATATTAATATTGAAGCAGATACAATTCAAATTCAATCTATTAAAGATTTTACTAAACAAATAGCTAAATTAGAAAAACAAATGCAAACCTTAGCAAAAAAATTAGAATTTGAACAAGCCGCAAAAATTCGAGATCATATTGCTTTACTTAAGAAAAATATTATTAAAATTTAATGAGAGACACAATTATGCAAAGATATTCGTTAATTTTAATTTATGGTTTTGCCCTTTTTGCAATGTTTTTTGGATCTGGCAATTTAGTATTCCCCATAAAAATTGGACAAATAACTGGAACTTATTGGTTTTTAGGTTTTATAGGATTATTTATTACTGGAATCATTCTGCCATTTTTGGGACTTTTTGTCATTAAGTTACATAAAGGTAATTATCATTCATTTTTCGCGGAAGCAGGCTCTGTTGCTAAAATACTATTACCTTTATTTACTTTATCGTTACTTGGTTCTTTTGGGGTTGTTCCAAGATGCATTACCGTTGCACACGGCGGCATGAGTTATCTTATGCCACAAATGTCTCTTATTGTTTTTAGCATATTATTTTGCATAATTACCTTTTTCTTTTGTCTTAAAGATCAACGTATGATTAATATACTTGGCAAATGGATGAGTCCAGTACTTTTAATTACCTTAATAGTATTAATTATCACCGGCATCTTACACAATCCACTGCCACACATACAAGATGTTAAACCAACAAAAGCATTCTATGATGGGTTTTTAACTGGATATCAAACCATGGATTTATTTGCTGCATTTTTCTTTTCTGCCTTAACATTTGCCCAAATTCAAAAGATAATGCCCAACGCAACCCCTATAGACACATTAAAATTTGCGATTAAATCCAGTATCTTAGGAGCCACTTTATTAGCACTTATTTACTTAGGGTTTGTCTTTTTAGGCGCCCACTATGCCGATTTAACTACCAATGTTAAGCCAGAATTTATGTTACCTACTATCGCAAAACATATTATGGGTGACAATGCCACTCTTTTTATTGGTATTGCTATGTTGTTTTCATGCTTAACTACAGCAGTAGCTCTTAATAACATTTATGCCAGATATTTATGCTCTTTATTTAAATTTCAAGATAACAAATTCCCATTAGTTTTAACTGGCACAACCTCGGTATCTTTTTTAATATCCTTACTTGATTTTAGGGGAATTGCGGCTTTTTTAGCTCCAGCACTAGAAATTTCCTACCCAGGCATTATCGCATTAACAATATTAGGTATTGTTACACGTAAACAATATCAATTTAAAATATATGCATTTTATGGGATATCTGCCATAATGATTTTAAAATTGTTTTGGTGATTTCGGATTAGAGACCGCAGAAACACTCAACGCCAATGCTAAATGAACATTTTCTTCTTCTTTGGTTGACGGTATAGATGAACTTACAGTACCACTAAATATTACTGGTTCTTCTGTACGTCTTCTTTTATGGCTTCTTTCTTCTTCGCTATTCTCTTGTTTACCTTTTTCTAAAATAGTTCTTATATTACTACAATATATGTGGGCTAACCGACCGCTAATACCAGCTAAACATCCTCCATTGGTTAATATATTATCTGTAATATTAATAATAATTACATTTTTTTCTTCCGGAGCCACTAACAAATTATTAGCTACACTCCAAGCACGCACTAGTAAATCTCTAACATTTAATCCTGTTTCTGGCTCTATGGTGTTATTAGAGCTTCTAATAGTATTTAACACTCTTGTTATTATATCCACAATTGCTTGGCTTTCTCCCATGGCTCCAGCAAGCGCTAAAATCTGCTGACAGGTATTTTCAAAATCTTTATTAGCTGGATCAGATATTTTATATTTATCATCTAACCTTAAACAAACTTCTCTACATACCACCCCTAATGCTCTAGTATAACCATGAACATTACCATTAGATAACAAACCTGAATTATTTTTTACTAAATCATCCATAGCAGTAACAACTATATTAACATCTGTGTCTTCTATAGTATTGATATCTAGCATACCTTTGATCTCCACTGAATTTCTTAATATCTTTGATTTTTATTGTATTATAAAATTAACATTTATCAAGCTTGGAGAGCTCGTTATTAGTAAATTGTGGAAATTTAATAAATGTAAGGAAACCCAGTGCGACATGAGGTTGCACACATCGCTGTTCTCCGCGATAAGTAAGAGAGAACCACTTGTGTCACCGAGTGACTCTAGGGATCTGAATAAAGAGCGATCCTGACAATGTAACAAAGCCGCAAGGCGGGATGCAAATCGTGAGAGGAGCATCTTCCTGGTAACCATGATTGGGTAAGTGCTAGAGAATTGGCATGGCGAACATACGTGAATCTGCCAAAGGAGCGTAACATTACAAAGAGTAGAAATGGTTTATTATACTCTGGCCAAAACAGGCAACAGAAGATGGAGAAGAATCTGGGTGTGTCTTCTCGTGACCAAATATCTTCTCGCTCCATAGCAGGCGCCTAAACCAGTAACGCGATGTGTGCGGAACATGGAAACCTTGTACTACTTTCCCGTAAGGGACAGCCGATCGTAAGATAGTCTGGTTAGTAGTGCAAGATTGGGATGTTGGAAGAAGCGAATGCCGTACTGTAATGGTATGGATACTGGTTTTAATGTTACCAGACGCGAAAGCGAGCTGACGTCCGACTGGTCTCTTGTTGCAAGAGAATTAGTAGAACCATCAGAATGAGGAGAAGCAAATGACAGTAGAAATAACTGGTGCGGCCTCAACTAAGTTTCCATCTTGGGATGTCATTCATTGGCAAACCGTAGAGAAACTAGTACGAAGGCTGCAAATGCGTATTGCAAAGGCCATAAGAGAAGGGAAACATAGTAGAGCTAAATCTCTGCAATGGATCCTTACCCACTCGTATAGTGCTAAATTATTAGCAGTTAAACGAGTGTCTAGTAATAAAGGAAGCAAAACGCCGGGAATAGACGGAGTTGTATGGAATACTGCCAAGAAAAAGATGGATGCTGTTAAACTACTACAGAGGCGCGGCTATAAGCCACAAGCTTTAAGACGTGTTTATATACCCAAAAAGAACGGTAAACAGAGACCGCTAGGAATACCATGTATGGTTGAAAGAGGACAACAAGCTCTACACTTATTAGGTCTTGAACCTATCTCAGAAACCATAGCAGATCATAATGCATATGGTTTTCGTCCTAAACGTAGCTGTGCCGATGCCATTGCACAATGTTTTCTTGCGTTATGCAGGAAACAATCATCGCAATGGATACTAGAGGGTGATATTAAATCTTGCTTTGATTAGGCATCTTGATACTCCTCTCTAAAATCCACATTATATATAAGACCATTTTTTAACTGGCGAAGCAACTTAATTGTTTCGTGTCTATCGGGAAACAAATAAGTATCAAATTCTGTATTCTTAATTATCTTGATTTTACCATTATGTATTCTATCATAAACCCAATGTTTATCTACCTCTAAATTTTTTGCGATTTGAGTTACTGATAAATATCCTTCTTTATATAGCGGATGTGATTGTGATTCATTTTGCAGTAGACCATGTTTAAGTCTAATGGTTTGTACTGTACTAGGTAAAACATAAGTTTTCATAGGAGAACGATAACCTTCAGATGTTAATTGTTGAGCAATAAATTTATCTTTTTTACCCTGTTGGCTTAGAGCAATAATTTTTTTCTCCATTTCTTTTGAAAAAGATAATTCTTTGAAAGAACCAACATTAATATTAATTACCGCTGTAGTGACTTCCCCGCCCTTCCATACTACTCGAATAGATAAAGAACTTCGTTCTTTGCGATGAACAATTACTTTATCAATAAGACAACGTAAAAAATTTTTTTGTTGGGTACGCAATAGTGTATTCCAGATGGTTGGTAATTGTTTGCCAATGTTTTTAAAAGCAGCCTTCATTTCATCAGAAATTTCTACAAAACATTTTTCTTTAGATTTTTCTTCAGCAATTTTTTCTGCTTGATTAAGATCACGTAAAGCCTGTTCCCAACGTTTTTCTAATTCAGCAGCAACTAATCTATTTTCTGGATCAACTTTGTTAAACTGTGCTTCAGAAAACTTTACTTGATAGCGTAATCGTTCTAGTTGTTGTTGTTGCGCTTTAAGTAGGGATTGTTTCTCTATATCTTGCCCTTTTAAAGTAGCTTCATAGGCATCTAATTCTATTGGAGATAAAGCTTCAAAAAATATATTGATCACATATTTATCTGTTGGATCTGCTGGAATAAACTGACAAACAGGTGTATGGTATTGGGCTCTAAGATAGTTACACAAATAACGATTTCCACCCTTATATTGTACAACCATCTTATGGCCACAAATACCGCAATAAATAATACCATGTAACAGCGCTGCTCCTGGACGAGCAACACCGCGAGTTTTATTTCTAGTATATTCAGCGTAATTTTGTTTTAACATTTCTTGGATTGTATCAAATGTTTCCACAGAAATATAAGCTGGATATTTATCTGGAACAACAATTTTCCATTGTTCTCTTGGTAGCTTACGAGTTGTTTTATCTGTTGCTGTTGGTCCAATTTTTGAAGTTCGTGTTTTGCCGTAAACAAAGATACCTGCATATGCTGGATTTTTTAAAACATTTGATAAGGTAGCTAGAGTTGGTTTGCGCCATTGTAATTGGCGAAACTTATCATAACGTGGCATCATTAGCCCGTGTTTATTAAAATAAGTCAAGGTTTGTGCAATAGTTCTTTTACGCAGAAAAACTTCAAACACTTGCTGGATACTTTCTTGCACTTCACGATTAGGATCTTTTTCTACTTGCTCCAAACAATTACGATGTAACCCTACTGGTAATGATAGAGCTAATTCTCCTCGTTGAGCTTTATTTAATAAACCAGCTGTCATACGCGCCCTAATGGTACTTAGTTCTACTTCTGCTAATTGGCCTTTTAAGCCAAGAAGTAGACGGCCGTTTATGCTACCAGGATCATAAACGCCATCGCGATCAGCAATTAAGCAATGACGATAACCACACAGATCTAGTAAAGGATACCAATCAGAACAATTACGAGATAGCCGTGTTACATCAAATGATAAAATCATTCCTACCTCACCCAATGTTACTTGAGTTAGTAAATATTTAAATCCTTCACGATGATTAGCTTCCGCTCCAGTTAAGCCAAGATCAGAATCAATCAAATCAATATTATTTTCTTGCCAACCAAGTTCAATGGCTCGCTGTTTAAGTGCATATTGTAATTTAAGGCTTTCTTGATTAGTTATAGTTTGGTGTAGTGTTGATTGTCGAATATAAATAATTGCTTTTAATGCCAAGTGTTGTGGTGTTACTAATTCTGAAGTATTCATAATAATTCTCCGTAATTATTGTTTTTTTGCTTATCAAGTTTAAATAACTGTTTTTCTAGCATATGCTGTAAGTTAAGATTTTTATGATTAATTGTTGGTTGACATTGTGGTAGGATACTTGCCTTGGGTATTATTTGTTGTTTTATTAATTTTAATTTTTTCATTAGTAATCTCCCGACAAATGCTTATTAATTCTATTAAAATTTTTTCTTTTTCTTTGGCTGACAATCTTTGCCAAATTTGTTTTGGATTTTGTGACATAGGCTTTCTATTTCCCTCCCCAAACTAGTTAATGCAACAATGCTTTCACATGTTAACTTTGTAACAGAGATTGGTGGAACAAAAGCAAGATTAGTAGCATCAATAGGAATGTAGAGTCGCGTGAGATGTTGATACTCAACAAAAACAAAACCAGCAGTGCCTGGTGAATTACGCCACTCTAATATTTTAAAAGAACGTCCAAATAAAGGATGAGTAGGATCAACAACAGTTACTTTTTTTATGTTTTTCCATTTTGGGTTGTTGAATAGGGTATTAACAATATTGATCGTTCGACAAAATCGGACATGAATGGTTAAAAGATAATGTCCTAATGGATAAGCAGATCCTCAATAAGTGGTTAAAAGCAGGATACATAGATAAAGGTGTCTTTTACCACACGGAAGAAGGTACCCCTCAGGGTGGCATAATTTCACCCACTTTGATGTTATTAACATTAAAGGGTCTAGAAGATGTGGCTAAACAACTTGCTACACATAGATCCGATAAGATCAATGTAATAACATACGCTGATGACTTTATCATAACTGGTACTTCTAAAGAGCTACTAGTTAATAAGGTTAAACCAGCTATAAAGAAGTTCTTAGAAATACGCGGTCTTCAACTATCCGATGAAAAGACGAAGATAACGCATATCAAGGAGGGATTTGACTTCCTAGGTTTTAACATACGTAAGTATAAATGTGAAAAGCTGCTAATTAAACCAACTAAACAGAATGTGCTTAGGTTTTTGAAAAACATTAGAGAAGTCATAAGGAAAAACAACGGTAGTACAGCGTATGACCTTATAAGTATCCTCAATCCTAAAATAAAGGGATGGGGAAACTACTATCGTCACGTTGTATCCAAAAGAACATTCAGCTATGTAGACCATCAAATTTTCGAGGCAATATTAAGATGGTGTAACAGGAGACATCCAAACAAAAGTCGGTTCTGGGTTGTAAAGAAATACTTTATTACAACCGGGGTCAACCATTGGGTATTCACTGGTACTAAGAAGCTAAATAGTGGCAATGAATACAACACGTTAGTTTCAATAAAATACATACCAATACGACGACATAATAAGATCATGGGAAAAGCAAATCCATATGATCCTATTTATGCTGAATATTTCAAGACTCGTAAAGATGCTAAGTTCCGTAATTCATGGATAGAATTACCATGCATAGCATAACGAATATCCTTTATGAGAGAATATGGCTGGGTAACACAAATACTTTTAAGAGGCTTGAGCGTAGTGAAGCTAACGTTTCACGCTACGTTCTTAGAGGACTGGGCCCTGGCAACAGGGTCTGGTTACTCGACAACAAAACCTAAATATTTTATTGGGAATAAGACTCCCCAGACTCTCCTACTTAACTAAAAAAGTACTTATTTAAGTTGTACATATTATAAGCTTTAAAAAATTAAAAAAAAGTATGCATAGCCTCCTCTTGTCACGCTTAGTTAAGTGTGTTATTAATAATAATAGTTGACAGTAGTTTTATTAATTAAAATTATAAAAAAAAGATTTTTATTGGAAGTTTTCTATTTTTTATTAATTATTTTTGGCGTGGGAGCTTTTGTTATTCATAAGATATCCACACCCAAAATAATTAATGAAATACTAATATTAACCAAAGTACATTTGTTAGCCATTCTTTCAATTGAGGAGATATACTCCAATGAATAATAATATAGAGACATTTTCATCTTTAAGTTCAAAACAAAAAGAAGCTATAGGTTTATTATCGGTTGGAACTTTTTTAGAATATTTTGATCTAATGTTATATATTCATATGGCAGTGCTTTTAAATGAACTTTTTTTCCCTAAAACAGATCCATATACGGCAAACCTTATATCTGCTTTTGCTTTTTGTTCTACCTTTGTGTTTAGACCACTAGGGGCAATAATTTTTGGTCGCATAGGTGACAGCGTGGGACGCAAAATAACAGTGATTATCACTACATTTTTAATGGCAATTTCTTGTTGTATTATGGCTATTCTTCCTACATATGCAGAAATAGGAGTTATGGCTGCTTTTATCGTTACAATATGTCGTGTAGCACAAGGAATGGCATCTATGGGAGAATCTATAGGAGCAGAAATTTATTTAACAGAAACAATAAAACCACCAGCTCAATATCCGGCAGTAGCGTTTATTTCCGTTTTTATTGCAGTTGGCACTATGGCAGCAGTAGGTATAGCTTCTCTAGTTACTTCTTATGGATTTAACTGGCGTTTTGCATTTTTAATAGGAGCGGGAGTTGCATTAGTTGGTGCTGTGGCTAGAACTGCATTAAGAGAAACAGCTGATTTTGCTAACGCTAAGCGTAGAATCCAATTAGCTATAAAAGATGCCAATCATAATCCAAAAATAGTAGAAAAAAATATTATTTGGAATGAAGCTATTAATAAAAAAACCGTATTATTTTTATTTTTAATGCAATGCTCATGGCCAGCATGTTTTTATATTGCTTATTTCCATTGTGGAAATATTCTTAAAAGTTCTTTTGGCTGTACTCCTCAACAAATTATTCATCAAAATTTTGTAGTTTCAGTTATACAGCTATTAAGTATGTTGTTATTAACCTATTTAAGTTATAAAATATACCCATTAATAATTGTCAAAATTAAATTAATAATATTTTCTGTTTTTACTTTAATATGCCCTATTTTATTGAATAGTATTAGAAACCCATTTGATATGTTATTGTTTCAATCATTTTTTATTATATTCACATCCTGTACTGTACCAGCCGTTCCAATATTATTTAAACATTTTCCTATTTTTAAACGTTATACTTATACAAGTGTTTCATATGCTTTATCGCGTGCCTTTGTATACATTATTACTTCTTTTGGTTTTATTTATTTAACCAAAAATTTTGGACAGTTTGGAATATTATTTATTCTAATCCCAGTAAATATATGTTTTGCTAGTGGACTACGTCATTTTGAAAGGTTAGAAAAGGAAGCTCAGGATTTTCCAAAAGTGTTGGAAAACAATATTCTTGTAAGAAATTCTGTTTATTAGTAGCAGTACAAAGTTTAATTAATTCTTGCTCCACGCTTCTCATTTTAAAGTAAGAAGCTAGGATCACAAATACCTCTAAAGTTTCTTTAGTTATTTCGATAATTTTTTCAGGAGACTTAGCTGTTATTGTTTGCATATTATGTATTCTATCAAACTGCTTAATAAGTAATATATTATATTTTTTTTGAAGCCATAATAACGAAACCATCTCTTTTGAGCTAATTTTTCTATCTGCTTTTATTCTAGTTAAATTTTCAACTTGATCTGCAATTACTGAACCAAAAATACAATCAATCATATTTTTAGTAAGATTAGTATCTTCAATAATATCATGAAGAATACTAGTAACTAAAATATTGGTTTCAAAAATATAATCAGCAATTCTATAAGCTACCTGCAATGGATGCGAATAATATGGTTCTCCAGATTGCCGTTTTTGATCACCATGATATTTTTTAGCGTAATATATAGCTTTTTTAATTTCTAAAATATTTATTTTTTGTTTTGATTTTTTATTAAGCAATAAAAGTTTTGCTAATAATCGCTTTGAATAGCAACAATATTTAAATTTAGTTTCCCAGCAAGATAAATCGTTCATAAATTTACTGTGGTAAAAATTTTTTTATAATAACACCAAAATGGTGCGAAACTTTAACCAAAAACAGTTGTATTGGTTAGGCAACCTAAACAACATTATCAGGTTGCCTATTTATAACACTATCAGTTTTTTCTAGCTAACACAATAGTAAGTATTATTGCTAAAATATGGGAATACCTAAAACTAAATTTTAACTAGGACGTGGTTTAACCTTTACAATAGTTGCATGTTTTTTTCCAGTCTCATCTTGCTCTTGTTTTAATTCATACTTTTCTATATTAGATTTAACAGGAAACATACGAAAAAAATCATGGTAAGGATTATTAAGCCAGTCTATATTGGTATTAATATCTAAAGTTAAATCACCGTTCTCATCTTCATCACCAGTATATTTTATACTAATATTTTCCCCACTTATAAGCGTATCTTCAAACTGAGCTTTTTTTGCAAAATTAATATTTGTCTTTTTTAAACCAAAAAGAGGAGCCATTAGCCCAGCATTAATTTCTTTATCTTTAACCACTAAAACGTTTCCTTTGCTAACTAATTCCACCGTATTAATATCTACAGAATATTTTCCCATTATGGGCTGACTACCACTCATCTTTTTAGTATTGATATTAGTTTCGTTGGTAAACATACCAGATACTGGAACCTCCCAAACAAGGTTGTGCGCCAAATCCGCATAAGTGGCATCTTCTTCGCAAAGTTTATATTGGTCTTCAATACAAGATTGCATTTTAATAGCCGCGGGCATATCATCAATATGATGTAATTGAGTTTCCATTAAAGCAGCATTATTAGTAATAAAATCAGTAACTTCTCGCTTTGAAATAGAAAACGTTCCATAAATCCTAACATAATATTCATAACAATCAGGATCTTCCGGTAGCTTTGTATCTTTGTAATTTACTCTCACTCTACCAACATTAACGTTTTTAGTTGTTAAAAAACACTTAATCGGTTCTGGTACTGGATAATCTGCTCTTAAAACCAACCCTTGTAAATCTATTATTGGAGCTAAAATAAATCCATTATGAGCTTGTAATACATTTGTATCTATGGTTACTCTTTTAGACGCCCTTAACATGCAAACTCCTCTATATAAATTCGTTATATTAGTGCTATGGGGTTAATTCAACTTTAATTAGAGTGTATAGTCAACTCAGATGATTTCATTTAACACTAGCAATAGCCAAAGTCATATAGCTGTTGAGTTGTTAGATGAGTATAAAAAGACGGTGTTACATTAAGAATGGTTTCGTATACACATGAACATTTTATAACATTATTCATTTAGGGGGATCAAGTTCGATCTTTATAGCTTTATCAGGGATAACGCCAGTCCTAACTGTGTCTTCATAATATCTACGTGCTATTTGATATGCATAACTTTTTTGTGCAGCTTCTTTATTATGTTCTTCTATTAACCCTATTAATGCTCCGGCTGGTTTTAAATCATTTTCTTTGACAAATGCAATAATTACTGCAGCTGCAGCTCTCATTGATTGTAGAGTTTTATAAATATTTATTTTAAAACCCTTTCTATGAAACTCTATAACTTGTTTGTAATATTCATATTCATAAAACACAATAGTTAGCCCCATGTATGCAATAAAATTTTCCCTCTTTTCTATAGATTGAAAAAAAAGTTTTTCTGCTTGCTTAAGATCATTTTGATCAAAATAATATAATCCCAAATAATAATAGCCTCGCCACCAATATGGATATTTCTTTATAAGCTTTAATGCTGTTTTATATAATTCTTTTGCATTTCCAGTACTATAGTCTAAATGTGCCAACATCACTTCTAAATATCTTATATCTGAATATTTTTCATTATTTATAGCTTTTATTAACATATCTCTTGCCATGCCGACATTGGCAAAATTATACATTAAATATAGATCTGCTAAATTAGCTTCAAACACTCCTTCTATAGAACATTTAGATTGTAATTTGCGAAACGATTCAAATTTTTGCTCCCAAGATTTTAACGTATCATCTTGCCATAATAAATTAAACTCTGCTTGGCATTGCATCTGAGCTAATTTCTTTTTATAGAATCCTTTTCGTGAACATTGATCTTTCTTTTTTTCCCAAGTAGCTATTGCTTTTTGAGAATTAAATTCTATAGTAATAATTCCCGACTTTTCAAAAGAATACTCTGGTTTTGCAAGATCTTCGAAAATATTTACAAATTCTTCTTCACATTGGTTAATTAAATTATCCCCTAAAGAAATCAATGGAAATATAAGCATAAATAATTGTAATAAATTTTTTATTTTCATAACGCTGGTCTACTATTTACACTAATATAATTATTATCTGTATTATCCGTAGAAGTTGGTTCACGCAATCTAAAATTAAGATTTAGTTTAGGTATTGTTGACAATCCTAATCCTCCACCGCCACTCAAAACTAGTATTCCTTTTTTTGTTATACTGGAATATTGTAACCCTAGCTCACCTCGAACTGCACTACCAACATACATTTCTTGCATAACAGAAGGACTAACGCAAAATTTATCTATACAATACTCATTAAAATCTACTTTACTTTGTAGACCAACCAGTGATGCAACAGCACTTCCTCCTACATAAACATCCACAATGCCTGGGCCAAGATTTGCTTTAGCTGTTATATTTGCATTAACGTTAAGACCACTAGCTTCCACTCTACCTGTTCCAACAGAATTTGTCTTTTCAAACGAAGCCAAATTTATTCCTTGTTGCCATCTAACATTAAGACTAGGCTGCAATCCTTGTTTATTTACTAATAATTGAGTATTAAATTGCCCAAAATTATAATATCTAACTCCAACAGCATCATCAAACCCAAATGCAGAATAACGATTAGTCAAATCTTGATAACCACCATAATAATAATCTTGTTTATTTAGCATTAAATTATATTTACTGTATACATCTAATTTAGATAGATCTTTCTTAACAAGATCTAATGGAGACTTAGAAAATGTTCCAGTCTCAACATTTCTATATCTTGTTTCTCCTCCCCTGCCCTCAAAAGGAGTTAATTTACGATTGTTTCCAAAATCGCTAAAAAACATAGGTTTCCAATTTTGTTCTTTTCCAATCATGCTGTGCGCATAAATGAAATTTTCTGGTACTGAAAAATATTCTTCAACAACCCTATCTTCTGGCGTTTTTCTAGAAGATAAACCATACAAACAATCCAAAGAATTGGATTGAGAATGATTATTTCTAGTCGAATACAATGGCAAAAAATGAAGCGGTTGCTCTTGGCTTTGTTGCAGTGTATCATCTGCGCTTACTTTGCTTCCAAATAATAAATCTGCAGGAAAATCTAGTATTGATTTAAACCAAGAAGCTTGTGGTTTTTCAGTTGTTGTCGTTGA
>JBEKHL010000036.1:0-16179 GCA_050012295.1 Gammaproteobacteria bacterium | reverse complement strand
AATAGTTATTGACAATATGGAAAATAAGCAAGATTTTCCTGAATTATGCAATAAATTAAAAAAAGCTGGTTTTATAGGTAAAGGGCTATTTGTAAATTTAAGAATAATTTTTACTGGTAAAACTTTTGGGCCAGAATTAAATAAAATTTTTGAATTAGTAGGACCGGAGCGTATAAAAACTCGTGCAGTTTATATTTTAAGACAATATTTAAATGCTTAAAATTTATAATACTATTAATCAAAAAAAACAAGAATTTATTCCAATTAAACCTAAAGAAGTGGGAATTTACGTTTGTGGAGTAACAGTTTACGATTATTGTCATATTGGGCATGCTCGTACTTATTTGTTTTTTGATGCAGTTGTTAGGTATTTAAATTTTTTAGGATATAACATAAATTTTGTACGTAACATTACTGATGTTGATGATAAAATTTTAAATAAAGCTAAAGAAAGTAATCAGCCGTTTAATGTAATTACAGAACAATTTATTAAAGCAATGCACCAAGATTTTGATGCATTAAATTTATTAAAACCTACCAGCGAACCAAAAGCTACCGAATTTATTATTAATATAATTGATTTAATTAAAATTTTATTGAATAAAAAATATGCTTATATCGGCAGTAATGGGGATGTTTTTTATAGTATCAGTCAATTTAAAGACTACGGTATGTTATCTAAGCGTAATTTAGATAACATGCAAGAAGGTGAAAGAGTAGAGGAGCACGTACAGAACTCTAAACAAGAATCACAAGATTTTGTATTATGGAAGTTAACAGATCAGCTTGAGGTTAGTTGGAATTCACCGTGGGGATATGGTAGACCAGGTTGGCATATAGAATGTTCCGCTATGTCTTTAAATTTATTAGGCAGTAATTTTGATATTCATGGTGGTGGTTTCGATTTAATTTTCCCTCACCATGAAAACGAAATCGCTCAATCTGAAGCGGCTAATGCTAGTAAATTTGTTAATTATTGGATGCATGTAGGGTTTTTACAAATTAATAAAGAGAAAATGTCTAAATCTTTAGGGAATTTTACCCTTATAAGAGATGTATTAAAAACAGTTCACCCAGAAGTGTTGCGTTATTGGATGTTATCTGCTCATTATCGTAGTCAAGTAGAATTTTCTTATGATAGATTGCAAATTGCTAAAAATTCTTTAGATAGATTATATTTAGCATTACGTGAATTGCCAGAACAAAGCATAAACCAAAATATAAATAATATAGACTATAACGAAAAATTTACCGAAAAATTTATAACAGCCATGAACGATGATTTTAACACTCCAGAAGCAATAGCAGTGTTATTTGAATTAGCTAAAGAGATTAATATAATTAAAGAACAATCGTTAGAGCAAGCTAGTTTGTTAGGGGTAATATTAAAAAAATTAGCCCAATCTATAGGTTTATTAATGGTTGATTGCGAGAGTTTTTTGCATGGTCATTTAGAAAATAATAATATTTCTGAACAAGAAATTCAAAATTTAATAGCAGAGCGTAATAAAGCCCGTAAAGAAAAAAATTGGCAACAGGCTGATTTAATTAGACAGCAATTAATTAATAAAGGTATTTATCTGGAAGATGTTGGTTTCGAAACTAAATGGCGGAGATGATTTTTATCACACCAATTGCGACAAAAATGTTTGTACAGGTACAATAATTGGATCGAAAATTTCGAAACAATCTTTATCGACTGGTTCTGCATCGAACACTACTTGAAAAGCATGCGGTACGTTTAGTTGAAGTTTAAAACGATATAAATGTTCACTAATACTTTTATTTTTAGAATTTTTAACTTCTACAAGACACCAAGGGATATTATTTTTGGTAATTAAAAAATCAACTTCTCGTTTGTCTTTATCGCGTACAAAATAAAGCCCGTACTCTCCTAATCCTAAATCAGTCCAACAATGGGTTGCTTTTAATAAATGAGCTGCTACAAAATTTTCGCATCTTGCACCAAGTTCAATAACATCAGACCAATCCCATAAATATACTTTTGGTTCTTTAATGATGCTACGTATTACGGCTTTATTATATGGACGGATTAGAAAACAATAATAAAAAGTTTCTAAAGTATCTAGCCATCTTTTTGTGGTATTTATGGATACACCTACTTGTTGCGAAATATTACTAAGATTTAATAATTGACCAGTGTGATCTTTTAATAATCCTGCTAAAATTTCTAATTGACTAATTTCTTGAATACTAGTTAAATCGCGAATATCTTCTCTAAATAATTGTTGTCTACGTAATCTTTTCCAATTATTAGAAAATTGAGTATTTTTTTTTAGAAAAGGAGCGGGAAATCCGCCAAAATTCAATAAATTTTTAAATATTTGATCATCAATTAGAGTTGGTTTGGATATTTCTTGGTGTATAACATTAGTTCTTACACATTCAGCAACAGTTATTGGATGCATACGATACACAAAATAACGCCCCATTAAACTATCTCCACCTTCACGAAAAATATCTAATCTAGAACTACCTGTAACTAAAATATAAATTTTTTCATGATATGCATCAAAAAAACCTTTTAAAAAATTTTTCCAATTTGGATATTTATGAATTTCATCAAAAACAATTATGGGACGTCGTTTTTGTAAAAGATCTAAATTTATTGTATGTGCAACTTTAGTTTGTCCAGCTAAAATTAATGCTCGATCTTTATCAATATCCCAGTTTAAATAGTAAAATTGATCGTTAAAAGTATTTAATACTTTACTGACAGTAGTTTTGCCAACTTGTCTAGGGCCGGCTAAAAATACCATTTGTTGATATCTATCAAAATGCCAAGATATTATATTTTGGTAAAGTCGTTCCATGGTTATTATTAAAATAAATCCTTAGAATAACATTAGATTCTTAAGACTATTTTAACATACATTGCAGAATAGTCAAGACCAATTTGCAATGCGCGTTAAATTGGTCTTGGCGTTCAGATTACTCTATCTCTACTAAATCTACTTGTTCTATCTTATTAAATTTACTATAAATTTTTTGAGCAGAAGTTTGTACTAATTGAGCGTCTTGCCAACTTAATTCTATATGTTTAGTAAGTTTATTGATTCTTTCGTTAAAGCGTTGAAAGTCCTGAGATAAAACTCGTAAATGTTCTTGAATAGCAGCAATATTTTTTCTAGTAGCCTGATCTTTTAACACAGAACTGGCGGTTGTTAATATTGCCATCATAGTAGTTGGAGATACCATCCATACTTTTTTACGATACGAAAGCTCTACTAGATCAATATGGTTAGTATGTATTTCAGCAAATATTGCTTCTGCAGGAATAAACATAATAGCACCGTCGGCAGTTTCGTTAGCTAATATATATTTATCGCTAATATCTTCAATGTGTTTTTTTATATTTTGTTTAAATAATACATTACTTTTTTGTCTGTCTGTTTCTGAGCAAGAAAGATCTATAGCTTTTTGAAAATTTTCTAATGGAAATTTAGCATCTATAGCAATATTACCAGTTGGTGGAGGCAATATTAATAAACAATCGCATCTGGTACCATTAGATAAAGTATATTGTAATATAAAGTTTTCTTTAGTTAGCATGTTTTCTATTAAGTTTTTTAATTGAATTTCTCCAAATGCCCCTCTAGATTTTTTATCTGCAAGTATTGTTTGCAAACCCATTAAATTATTAGAAACATCAATAATATTTTTTTGTGCGCTGTCGATTAAAGCTAATCTTTTTACAATGTCAGTAAATGTCTCAGAATTTTTCTCTAACCCTTTAGCTACTTTGGTTTCTAATAATTGGCCAATATTTAACATTTGTTTGGTTATACTTTCTGTTTGGTTTGATAGGCTGCTAGATAAATTATCTCTTAAAGATGTTTGAATTAAATTTATATTTTGAATACTTTGATTAAATAAATTTAATAAGTTTTTTAAATTGAAATAAACTAAAAAAACTATTAAACCACACCCAGCAGGAATAATATAATATATTAAGTTATGCATAATAATCAATATTATATATTTTATATAATCAAAAGTATATATTAGTGTTTATTTGTTGTTATAGGTGGCAGTACTGTTTTTGCAGGATTAGTTGGGGTGGTTGCAGATGATGGTGCCGTAGTTGTTGTAGAAGCAGCAGGCACTGGTGTTGTAGGTGATGGCGTTGTTGTTGCTGGCGATTGTACTGTTGTTGTAGAAGCCGCAGGCGTTGTAACTACCGAATTATTAGGTTTTTCAACGTGTTTTTTTATTTCTAACTGATCTCCAGAGTATTGTAGATCTAAATTTTTTAAAAAACTCATCCCAATTAATATTGTTTCTGGATTATTACCATCTATAACAATGGCTTCTATATTTGATAAATTAATATTACCTAATTTTAGATTTGGTAAAGTAATTTTGTATCCAGCAGTGTTATCGCTAGCAGTATTAACATTGATTTTTGCACTATTTTTGTAAGATAATCCTAGTTGTTCGGCAATATGGCTATTTAATGTTACAAAATTTGCCCCAGTATCTATTATAGCGGAAGCATCTTTATTGTTAATAGTAATAGTTGCTACATATTGATTACGCTTATTTAATTTTATTGTTTCAATTTCATTATTGTTTTTGTTATCACCACTTTTGTTATCGCTACTTTTGCTATCATTTTTTGTATTGCTATATGTCGAGCTTATTTCGTTGTTAAGACCAATAGAGATTAAATTGCCAGTAGAATTTTTAAATATAGCGGTAGAAGCATTTGTAGATATTAATGTTAAGCCTGAGCTAGTAGTATCTCCAATACTTAAGACTTTACGTTCGGAGTTTTCATCAATAATTACAACTTTATGTTTAGATAGTGCAACGACACTAATTAATTGGTTAGTTGCAGAACAGATGCTTGTGATTGTAAAAATCATAAGGCTTATAAAAATTGTAAAAATCTTATTTTGTTCTACATACGTTTAAGTATAAGCTTTAAAAAATTGATTTGTGGAAATTTTATTAAATATTAATTAGTGAATATACTGGTATGGCATTACACATAAACACAAACCACACAGCAAAGAGCGCAATTAGAGTGTTTCTTGTTTTGGTAATATTGAATTTTTTGGGATGTAGTAGCGGTTTATCTAGTAATTATCAGAAAAACAGATCCCGCAAAACTATTGGTGCTGTTAATAGATATACAAAAAAACAAGATGGCCACCCACATCCATCTCATATTCCTGATTTAGCGAATATTAGTGAACCTAAACCTAAATATGAGCCTAAAAGCCGTTATGGTAATTCGCCTAACTACACAGTATTTAATAAAACCTATAGCGTATTAAAATCAAGCGATGGATACAAAGAGCGTGGTTATGCGTCTTGGTATGGTACTAAATTTCATGGGTTTAGAACTTCTAGCGGAGAGGTTTACGATATGTATTCCATGACTGCAGCTCATAAAACTTTGCCATTACCAACTTATGCAAAAATAACTAATTTGCACAATAAACATAGTGTTATAGTCAAAATTAATGATCGTGGTCCATTTCATGGAGATAGGATTATTGATTTATCTTATGCTGCTGCTAGTAAGCTTGGTATTATTGCTAATGGGGTAGGGGTGGTTGAGGTAACTGCCATCAACCCTAGAGATAAAAATTATACTATAAGCCCGGGGTCTAGCTCAACTTTACAGTTGGGGGCTTTTATTCAAGAAAGTAATGCTAAAAACTTAGTTAATAAGCTAGAAGAAGTATTAAAACAACATAAACAAAATTATAAAATAAATATTGTTTTACAAAAAAATGACTTGAAAAAAACTATTAAAGAAAATATTTTATATAAGGTTGTTATTAGTTCGGTTAATGGGGAACTAAATGTTAAACAATTGAAAAAACTTTTATCCAGCATGCCTGTTCAAGATGCTATTATGATAAATTAAATTAATTTAGGAGCTGCAAAATGAGATATTTAATAATAATTTTAAGTTTGTTTATGTTTGGAGAGATTTTTGCAGTAGATTTTGTTCCTGAGCAACCATCTTTAAGTACAAAAGCTTTTATACTTGTTGATTACGATAGTGGAAAAGTTTTATTAGAAAAAAATAGTGAACAAAAATTAGAACCAGCTAGCCTTACTAAAATAATGACCATGTATGTCGTTGATCATGAAATAAAAGAAGGAAGGCTATCTTTAAATGATGAAATAACTGTTAGCAAACAGGCGTGGCAAACTATGGGCTCTAGAATGTTTTTAGATGTTAATAGTAAAGTTAAAGTTTCTGACGTTATTAAAGGAATTATTATACAATCAGGTAACGATGCTTCTGTTGCAATTGCGGAACATATTGCTGGTAGCGAGCAAGCGTTTGCACATTTAATGAATGATTATGCTGCTACATTGGGTATGAATAATTCGCATTTTACAAATGCCACTGGATTACCAGATCCGGATCATTATACTACCACTCAAGATTTAGCTACGTTAGCAATGGCTAGTATTAAAGAACACCCAGCAAGTTATACTATTTATTCGCAAAAATCTTTTGTTTACAACAATATAGAACAAAACAATCGTAATAAATTATTATGGCGAAACAGTGTGGTTGATGGTATTAAAACTGGACAAACTGATAATGCCGGGTATTGTTTAGCGGTTTCTGGGGTTAAAGACAATACTAGATTAATAGCTATTTTGTTAGGGGCAAAAACAGATGAAGTCCGTACTACTGATGCAAATAAGTTATTAACTTGGGGTTTTAGATTTTTTGCATCTCATAAAATTTATCAGCACGATAAAATATTGGAAACCGCAAGGATTTGGGGCGGGAGTAATAAAACTATTGATATTGGTTTATCGCAAGATGTTTATTTATCTTTGTTAAAAAATGATATTAATAAATTAACTGCTAGTTTAAATATTCCTAAATTAATTAAAGCACCATTAAATAAAGGAGAAAAAATTGGTACTTATACAGTAAAGTTAAAAGAAAAAATTATTGCTGAGTACCCGGCCATTACTTTAAATGATGTAAAAAAAGGTAATTTGTTAAGTAGAATTTCTGATCAAATAATAATGTATTATAATGTTTTGTTTGGGAAGTTTGGAACAGATAAAGTTTGATTTGTAAATTTTTAAATATACAAGATTATGGTGATATATTAGCTGCTATGCAGCAATTTACTAAAAATCGTAATGTAGATACTGTAGATGAAATTTGGTTTTTAGAACATTATGCAGTATTTACTCAAGGACCATCTGCTAAAAACGATCATGTTTTAGGAGATATAAAAGTGATTAACACTGATCGTGGTGGGCAGATAACTTATCATGCTCCCGGACAATTAATAGTGTATTTTTTATTAGATTTAGTTAGAAGAGCTATAAATTTAAAAAAATTAATTTTTATTTTATCTCAGTCTATTATAAATTTATTAGCTAAGTATAATATTGTTGGCCACACCACAGATGGTGCTCCTGGAGTGTATATTAATAATAATAAAATTTGTTCTATTGGATTAAAAATTTCTAAAGGTTGTACTTATCACGGTTTAAGTTTAAATGTTAATATGAATTTACAACCATTTAGTCAGATTAACCCTTGTGGTTATCCGAACTTAAAAATGACACAATTAAGTAATTTTGTAGATCAAGTTGATATGCAAGCTGTTATTGCTGAATATAGTAAGATATTAACTATGGTTTTAGGAAATGGAAAAAAACTTTAAAAGAAAAGGCAAAGAAAAATTTGCAAGATCTAAATCAATCCCTATCGATATTATTGTTGATGCTAATAAATTACCTAAACCTAGCTGGATTAGAGTTAAGGCTCCTAGCGATAATGCTTTAAAATTAAAACAATTACTTCGAGAACATAAATTGCATTCAGTATGCGAAGAGGCTTCTTGTCCGAATCTTGCAGAGTGTTTTGAGAAAAAAATCGCTACATTTATGATTTTAGGGGATATTTGTACTAGAAAATGTACTTTTTGCGATGTGGCTCATGGTAAACCTAATCCTGTTGATCTCATGGAACCATACAATCTTAGCGTAGCCCTTAGTAAAATGGAGTTAAAATATATAGTAATTACATCGGTAGATCGTGATGATTTAAAAGATGGTGGGGCTGGTCATTTTGCGGCTTGTATTAGCGCTATTAGGACTAAATCTCCTGGTACTAAAATAGAAATTTTAGTACCAGATTTTCGTGGTAAACTGGAAATTGCATTAGAAAATTTAGCAATTAGTTTACCAGATGTTTTTAATCATAATATTGAAACTGCCTCTAGATTATATAAATCTGTACGACCAGGTTCTAATTATTTAGGTTCATTAAAATTAATAAAAAATTTTAAACAAAAATTTCCTAATATTCCTACTAAATCTGGGATTATGGTTGGTTTAGGTGAAACCGACGAAGAAGTTCGTCAAGTACTATTAGATTTACGTAATCATGATTGCGATATGCTAACTATAGGGCAATATTTGCAACCAAGTAAATTTCATGCTCCTGTAGTTCGTTTTGTAACTCCAGCGCAATTTGCAGAATTTGCTACATTTGCTTATTCATTAGGATTTTTAAATGTAGCAAGCGGTGCGTTAGTTAGATCTTCTTATTACGCAGAACAACAGGCTGAAGAATTATGCTGATTGAGTTTAGCTACAGCAAATGAAATATTTGCTGTGTTTCGGGCATTTAATAATAAATAGCACTAATGTTGGTAGTTTTTTAGTTAAGCATTAATCAATGTAATAGAAAACATATTATATTATACATTATCACTCTAAATTTTGAGTGCTATTGGTATAGTCATTGTATGGAATTTAAACATGTCAGGAGACTTTAAATCACCGGAAGGTGAAGCTAATAATGGTGGTGTACCGGTTGTTTCCCGGTCAGATCTTAGTCAAGATCAACAAGAATCAGTTGACAGATTTACACGATTTCTTACCAACAATAGTTCAAATCTTCAATTAATGACTACAATGTTATCTCTCATAGAACACCCAGACGCGCCAAACGATGAATTATTAAAAATGCTAGAAGGATTACGTAGTAACGGAGGTAGTCCTATAGTTGATAGGTCTGCGGGTGGTGGCTTTACAGATAGCGTTACAAATAGTTCTACTTTAGAAAATATTGAGATTGCAGCTCAATTTACAGGGCTACCAGCTGGGTTTACTAGCGTAGCGAATAGTTCAGAAGACGAGAGTACCAAAGCTAGTCTTACTGGAACATTTACAGATCTTACTAAACAAGAGCATGTTATTACATCAGGGTTTGATACTTTTGAAGATGGCTCTATTTTAAATGACGGTATCTCTTTTGCAGCATCCATAGTGGGTGATGTAGATATCACTAGTTTATATACTTTAGCGAATTTTTTAAAAAATAAGTTAAAGAAAGCACCTAATAATGGAGCGTTGCAAAATCAAGTAATACCAATAGCAGCAGGCTTGGTTACGGGATTATCTAGTCCAAATGATGCAAATATACGAAGGCGAGAACGACAAAAACAAAATTTTGACGATTTAACTGTGCAAAATAGAAGTAGAGACGATAATCTTCTAGCTCTTTTTAGAGATGCAATTGATTCTAACCAAAATTATAAATTAAACCCTAAGCAAATAGCCAGAATCAAAGAAACCCTTGGTGATGAGAGAGTTGATTTTTTAGTTAAACGATATGAGTTAAAAAAAGATGCGCTTACTCTAGATGATTTACGTATGTTAATGATTGGTATTTTATCACATTCAGATACAAAATGGTTTAATAATCGGTTTATAGAAAATTTATTAATATATTGTGGTATAACTGATGACCAAAAAGATCTTGGTGTGGAACACCAACAAATTCAACAATTACGAAAAGAAATTAATATTGATCCTAGAGTATGGGAAAGAATTAAAAAGACGACCAGAGACGGAACATTTAATGAAGTTGTGCGTCATATAAAAAGAGTAATACCAAAAAGATGGGACTCTGTAGTCCCTGCTAGATTTAAAGCTAACGATGATTTTAAAAAAGATTTAGAAGTTGCTTTAACGATTACAAATATTGAAGCTTGGCAAAACAAAGGTGATTTAAAAAAACAAATATTTGCAGCTAATGAATATCTATTCAAGAAATTGGCTAGGTTTGATTGGAAAGATGGAGATAGTATACAAATATTAGAGGCTGATGGTAAAAAATGTTTTTATACAGTAAAAAATTTAATTAATGAATCTGGGTGTCATGGTTTCGTTTTAGTTCCTAAGGATCCTAAAGAATCATTAGATTTAAAAATAGTATTTAAAGGCTATAGTTTAGGTAAAGAAATGATAGACATGGAAAAAGATACACCACATAGAAGATTTGTTCAACATAAACAAACTATATTTAGTAATTTAAACAATATTATAGCTGATTTTAAAGCAACAGTTCCGTCAGACAAACAAGAAGCTGTTAGTATAAATGTTGGTGGTCAGGGTACAGGTGGTGCTTTAGCGCAAATGTTAATTAATGAACTAGCAACTTATCAAGCGGCTAACGCAAGCGCTGCATTGTCAAACGATGAATTTCAAAAGAAACTACAAGAAAATATTGAAGCGCAAATTCAATATGAATTAGAAAATGGCAAAAAAAGCAAAAAACTTTTAACGGCTGATCCAAGGCAATATGTAAGTAGAATTCAACAATTGGCAACTGACTATTTTCGGCAAACTAAAGCTGATTTAGACAAAATACCAAATAATCAGCTTGCTAGTATAAAAAAATTTACTGTAACAACTACTAATTCTGCAGGAATTAAAACTGAAACTAGAAATAATTTTATTCAAACATTAGCTATTTTAGAACAACTAGCTCCTATTACAATAGAATGTTATAAGACTATGGTTGGTGGTGATGCGGTACAACAAACAGGAGTTACAGATCTTGGTGCATATATGCCGCATAAATTGATGCCAACTACTTTACTTAAAATAAACTCTGGTTTGGAAGGTGCTTATAAAGAACATTTAGCAAAAATTGCTATGAGTGCTTCATTAATAGTAGTGGCTGCAACTTTAGCTTCAGTCTCACATGGGGCCGTTATACCAATAATGCATGTTTTACCAATAAATCCTATAGCCCAAGCAAATATAATAAATGATCATGTTAGAAAATTATTGAGTAATGCTATAGCTGCTCATAGAGATTGCTATGGTGATCAAATAGATTTTGTTAATTATCAACTTATGTCTAATGCTCCAGATGATGACAGTAGAGCTACTTTAAACAAAGAATTATCTATTAAAATAACAGAATTTACTAATAGATTTTATAGAACATTAAAAAAAACTGCTTATGGTATGAGTGAAGTTATTGAAAAAAAATCACTTGGGCTAACGCAAGACCAGCAATCTGTGCCAGCTATAGCATCGTTTCCGAATCCCATGAACTTAGCTTTTAGTGACGACTCGAGTATTTTTCAATCTGTAAGTTCACAAGAATTAGTATTGGGAGCATTACAATTAGATGGAGAAACAGAAGAATATGGAGAAACAGAAGAAGTAATAATTAAGGAAGACCAAGAAGCTATGCAAGATCTTACTAGAGAGTTGATGAGCATGTTAGAAGCGGGACATGAAGTGGTAGCTACCAATGGCGAAAAATTTTTGCACGATTTTGCAGAAACAGGAGATTTAGATGCAGTTAAGAATTTTTTATATATTAATGGGGAAATAAATGTTGATGTAGACGTTAATGCTAAAAATAATAATGGCGAAACGGCTTTACATTTAGCTGCTAAAAATGGGCATCTAGCAATAGTTGAAGAACTTTTTAAAATGCCGGTGCATGCACAAGCTAAAAATAATGATGGCGAAACGGCTTTACATTTAGCTGCTAAAAATGGGCACATAGACATAGTTGAAGTCATTTTAGCAAAAGGAAGGATGGATATAAATACTACAAATAAAAGACAAGAAACGGCTTTACATATAGCCGCTAGAAATGGACACACAGACATAGTTATATCACTTTCAAGTTCCGGGGTAAAAATAGATACTACAAATAATAATGGCGAAACGGCTTTACATATAGCCGCTAAAAATGACCGTAGAGAAGTAGTTGATGCTTTATTAGGGTTAATGACCGAAGAAACAATTAATATTAAAAATAAAGATGGTAAAACGGCCTTATACCTGGCAGTTGAAAGTGAATCTACTGGTACAGTTGAAGAATTTTTTAGAAGTTCAACACGCAGAGGAAATATAAATATAAATGTTGATGCTTCATCCCCACCAGATCATAGATCAATTTTAAGGGTTGCTGTAGGAACAGGAAATGTAGAAATATTTAATCTTCTGTTAAAACATGGGGCAGTGTTAGAAAATATTAATGATCTTTTACAAACAGCTGTTGAAAATGAACATGTGGAAATAGTTGGTGAATTAGTGGAATACGTAATAGGTTTAAACAAACCTATAATGTTTGGGGGTTGGCGTCAGAAAAATGTAGAAGAAGAAAATGCTAGAATTAATTGTTTAACAAAAGTGTTGCATTTCGCTGCAAAAAAAGGAAGGGTAGATATTATTAAAAACCTTTTAGAAAAAGGGGTACAAGTTGATGCTAAAGATGCTAATAATAAAACAGCTTTACATTTTGCTGCTGAAGCAGGAGAGCCAGAAGTAGTTGCAATGCTTTTGGAACATAAAGCAAAACTAGATGTTAAAGATAAGAATGGTCAAACCCCATTACATTTGGCTGTTATTAATGCACCAGCAAGAAACAGTATCAACGAAGAAGATGAGAAAAGGTATGTTCAAGTAATTAATAATTTAACAGCAAGAGGTGTAGATCCAACTATACGAAAAATTGCTAGAACTTCTTTTAACCAAACAGTAAGGGACATGTTCCCAGAAAGTGTATTAAGTTCTGTGGAAAAATCATGGCCTACACAAAAAACCACAACAAGCAATCCATTGAAATTGGACACTTCATCAGATCTTACTCTAAATGGGGTTATGGAGCCAATGCCTCAGAAGCTACAAAGGCCCGAACCTAAAAGAAAAAAATAGTATTAATGTAACAAATTTTTTGGTGGCATGTGTAATGTAGTTGGTTCCGGATCGGAGCTTTCGGTGGAAGATACTGTTGCTATAGATGGTGGATGTGAATGAGAATGACGTAAATGAGGATATATTTGCAACAGACTATTGTGTTGAGGTTTAGTTTGAAAAGATAACTCTATGCTTTGTGCTCTTGGCTTATTAATAAAAATGTTTTGTATAGCTAAAGTTATTTTTTTTTCTGTTACTGGTTTTAAAATATGGTTATTTATCCCAATTTTTTTGAAATTATGTAAATCTTGAGTTGCTCCATTACTAGTACAAGCTATTATTGGTAAAGCATTATCATTAAAAGTAGTTCTTATACGACGAGTTGCCTCTAAACCATCCATAACAGGCATTTCTATATCCATAAATATTAGATCACAATCAAGTGTTGGAGTGCTACTAATAATATTAACAGCTTCTTGTCCATTATTAGCAGTAATTACTATATGACCTAACTTTGTAAGAAGAGTATGCATAAGTTTTATATTTACTAAACTATCATCTACAACCAATATACGTAATTTTTTAGTGGCAATATCTATAAAGCTAGAGCAATGTTGAATATTTTGTATAGTAGATGGATTATTTATTGTTTTAGATAATCTTAACAATTCATCGGCAGTTAATTCCAGTTGTTTAGCGGCATTATTAATAATAGTTTTAATTGATTCTAATTCTTCGGTAGATGGTATAGGATTGATTGATAAAGCTTCTATTGCATAAGATATTTCTTGTAAAGGATTACGCATTTTACTAGAAATATTTGAATAGACTTCTTCTGGTATGGATTGTTTGTTGGTATCTTTTCTGAATCTAATGATTACTTTATATGTAAGATAAAATATCAAGCTAAGTGGTACAGCAAAGGCAATATTAATAAGAAAATTTATAGATGGATTAATACAAGCTGCTTGTTCTGTTTGTTTAGATTTTATTATTAGATATGTGATTCCACTATTTGAGCCAATAAATATTTCTAATAAAATTGCAGTTTTAACCAACTGCAAAAATTTTTTATATGAAATCATTTATAATGTAAGCCATGTTCTTAATATTGTAAAAAAACTATATAAATTAATTTTAAGAACTAGTAGTATAGTTGTAATGTATAGTAATTCAAAAAAATCTTTAAGTTATCCAGTAATAACTATCGATGGTCCTTCTGGCTCTGGCAAGGGAACCATTAGTAACATGTTGGCAGAAAAATTAGGCTGGCATTTTTTAGATAGTGGAGCGTTATATAGGGTGCTAACATATCTGTATGTTTTACAGTCAACAAAAGAATTTCCATTAGAGTCAATAAATTTAGAAAAAATTAATTTAAAAGAAGATCTTTTAGAGGAACTAGCAGTTAATTTACAGGTTGAATTTATACAAGATAAAATTTTTATTAATAATTTTAATCAGGTTAAGCAAGATATAACTCAATTTATTAGAAGCGAAAATTGTGGTAATCTAGCTTCAAAGTTAGCTGTTTTCTCTAAAGTTAGAACCGCTTTGTTAGTTAAGCAACGAGGATTTTTAAAGGCACCTGGTTTAGTAGCAGATGGGCGAGATATGGGGACGGTAGTTTTTCCTGATGCTATATTAAAGTTTTTTTTAGAAGCAGATGTAAAAATTCGTGCTAATAGACGTTATCTACAGTTGAAGGATATGGGAGTTGATGTTAAGCTACATAACCTTATTGGGGAAGTGTCCGAGCGGGATTCGCGAGATATGCAACGTTCTGTTGCTAACTTAAGGCCAGCTCAGGATGCAATATTAATAGATACTACAGCAATGACAATTAATGAAGTATTTGCTATGGTAATGGACAAAGTTATTCTGATTGTTTGAGGTAAAATATGACCGAATCTGAGTTTGGTAAATTGTTTAAAGAAAGTGTTGCAGATAAAATTCATCCTGGTGCCCTATTAACTGGGGAAATCATAGATATTGGTAAAGAATGTGTTGTTGTAAATGCAGGCTTAAAATCAGAAAGTTATGTTCCTATTAAACAATTTATTAACGATAATGGAGAATTAGAAGTTAGTATTGGCGATTTAGTAGAAGTGGTAGTTGAAGTAGTAGAAGACGGTATGGGCGAAACCCGCCTTTCTAGAGAAAAAGCTAAAAAGATTAAAGCTTGGGAAGATTTAGTGGTTCTTTATAAAGAAAATAAATTAGTAAAGGGCTTAGTAAATAGTAGGGTTAGGGGTGGTTTTACTGTAGATATTGGTTTAGTGAAGGCATTTTTACCTGGTTCTCTAGTAGACGTTAAGCCAGTTAGAGAAAATATTGATTTAGAAGGACAAGAATTAGAGTTTAGAATCATTAAAGTTGATCAAAAACGAAGCAATATAGTTGTTTCTAGGCGTTTAGTGTTAGAACAAGATAATAGCGAAGAAAGGAAACTTTTAATCGACAATTTACAAGAAGGGCAAGTAATTACTGGTATTGTTAAAAATCTAGTTGATTATGGAGCATTTATAGATTTAGGTGGATTAGATGGTTTGTTGCATATAACCGATATGGCTTGGAAACGAGTTAAGCACCCAAGTGAAATAGTCTCGGTTGGGCAAGAAATTTCTGTTAAAGTATTAAAGTTTGATAAAGAAAAACCAAGGGTATCGTTAGGGTTAAAGCAACTTCAAGTAGATCCATGGAATGAAGTTATACAAAAATATACAATTGGAACAAAGTTAACCGGTAAAGTTACTAACATAACTGATTATGGTTGTTTTGTAGAAATCGATAAAGGTGTAGAAGGTTTAGTTTACGTATCGGAGATTGATTGGACCAATAAAAATATTCACCCAAGTAAAGCTGTACAACTTGGAGCAGAAGTAGAAGTTATGGTTATAGAGATCGATGAAGAACGTCGCAGAATATCTTTGGGTATGAAGCAATGTATAGATAACCCATGGAGTTTATTTGCTAGAGATCATAATAAAGGTGATAAAATAACTGGAAAAATTAAATCTATAACTGATTTTGGTATTTTTGTTGGATTAGATAGTGGTATAGATGCTTTAATTCATTTATCAGATTTATCTTGGGATGAACCTTTTGAACAAGTGGTGCGAAACTATAAAAAGGGCCAAGAAATAGAAGCAGTAGTATTATCTATTGATGCAGAAAGAGAAAGAATTTCATTAG
>JBEKHL010000035.1:0-16650 GCA_050012295.1 Gammaproteobacteria bacterium | reverse complement strand
TGGTCTATTAAAGTAAATTTACTGTTTTTTCCAGAATTTATAATTATATTTAAATTATTAGTTTTAGTATTTATTAAATAAATTGGTTTTTCCAAAATAGTATTATCTAAGATGTTTAATTGTAAATTTTGGTGATCTGGATTTAGAACTATATCAAAAAATTTAGATTTTTTAATTAATTTACTATTTAAATTAATTAAAAAACTATTATTTGAGTTAAAAATTTTTGTATTAATTTTATTCATACAGGGGGCGAGTGTAGCCAGCTATATCCTTGGGCTTCAAGCTTTTCTGCTAGAGTATGATCTCCAGATAGGCTAATTTTTTTATTAGTTAAAATATGCACTACATCTGGTTGAATATATTTTAAGATCCTTTGGTAGTGAGTAATTAACAATATGGCATTATGTGGTGTTTTAACAGATTTTATACTATTGGCTATTAATTTTAGCGCATCTATATCTAAACCAGAGTCTATTTCATCTAAAATAGCTAAAGTAGGTTGTAATAACATTAATTGTAAAATTTCGTTACGTTTTTTTTCTCCACCAGAAAAATCATCGTTAATAGAACGATATAAAAATTCTTCTGTAATATTTAAAGATTTTATTTTTTGTTTAATTAAATTTAGGAAATCTATTGCATCTAGGGCTTTTTCCCCTTTAAATTTTTTAATAGTATTTAAGGAAGTTTTTAAAAATTGCATGTTAGATACGCCCGGAATTGCTACTGGATTTTGAAAACTTAAGAACATACCTTGTTGGGCGCAAAGTTCTGGGGTATAGTTTACTAAATCTCCACCTAAATATTTTATATAGCCATTAATAATTTTATAGTCTGGATGTTTGGCCAATACATTAGCAAGAGTACTTTTGCCAGCCCCATTTGGCCCCATAATAACATGGGTTTCTCCAGAATTAATAATTAAATTTAGATCTTCTAAAATTGTTTTGCCAGATTTTTCTGGTTGAGAATTATTAATATACGTAACGGTTAGATCTTTAATTTCTAATAATGGCTGGTTGGTATGCTTTTTCATCCTACGCCACCTTCTAAACTAACTTCTAATAATTTTTGAGCTTCCACTGCAAATTCTAGTGGTAATTTTTTAAATACTTGTTTACAAAATCCATTTACTATTAAAGAAATAGCATCTTCGAAATTAATGCCGCGTTGAGAACAATAAAATAATTGTTCCTCGCTAATTTTACTAGTAGTAGCTTCGTGTTCAATATTAGCGGTATTATTTTTGATTTCTATTTTTGGGAAAGTATGAGCACTACAGGTATCGCTAAGTAGTAGCGAGTCGCATTGAGTGCGATTTTTAGCATTATGAGCATTTGGTGCAACGTACACTTGCCCACGATAGGTATTTTTGCCGTAACTAGTCGAGATCCCTTTAGAAATTATTACACTGGAGGTGTTTTTACCAAAATGTAACATCTTCGTACCAGTATCCGCTTGTTGGTGTAGATTAGTTAATGCAACAGAATAAAATTCTCCACTAGAATAGTCACCTTGTAAAACTACACTTGGGTATTTCCAGGTAATTGATGAACCAGTTTCAATTTGAGTCCAAGAAATTTTTGAATGTTTACCAAGACATAACCCTCTTTTAGTAACAAAATTATAAATACCGCCGATGCCATTTTGATCGCCTGGGTACCAATTTTGTACAGTAGAGTATTTTATTTGGGCGTTATCTAAAGCTATTAATTCTACGACTGCTGCATGTAATTGATTTTCGTCTCGCATAGGAGCAGTGCAACCTTCTAAATAACTAACATGGCTATCTGGTTCTGCTATTATTAAAGTTCTTTCAAATTGGCCGGTAGCTAGCGCATTAATACGAAAGTAAGTAGATAGTTCCATTGGGCATCTTACCCCTTTAGGTATATAGCAAAACGATCCGTCGGTAAACACTGCAGCATTTAAACAAGCAAAAAAATTATCCGAATAAGGTACTACGCGACCTAAATATTTTTTTATTAATTCAGGATAATTTTGTACAGCTTCCGAAAAAGAGCAAAAAATTACTCCATGTTCTTTTAATTTTTCTTTAAAAGTAGTAGCGACCGATATACTATCGAATACCGCATCGATTGCTATGCCAGACAGTGCTGCTCGTTCATGTAAAGGGATCCCTAATTTTTCGTAAGTTTCTAGTAATTTAGGATCTATTTCACTTAAATTTTTAGCTTGGTTAGTTTTTGGAGCAGAAAAATAGATAATATCTTGGTAATTAATAGATGGATAAGAAATATTTGCCCAGGCAGGTTCTTTCATGGTTAACCAATGCCTATAAGCTTTTAGTCTGAATTGCAACATAAAATCTGGTTCGTTTTTCTTTTGAGATATTAATTTAATAATATCTTCGTTTAGGCCTTTAGGGACTTGTTCAGACTCGATTTCTGTTATAAAACCAGCAGTATATTGCTTGTTAATTAATTTTTTTAAATCCATAAATTATATTTTAAACTGTTTAAGTATTTAAAGCTTGCATTTTGTTTCAGAAGTAATTATTGTATTAAAAATGTTTAATGTAGTAAATTATTTTTATTATTTTAATAAATTATTAATGTTATGGAGTGATTTTATGAAAAAGTTAGTTAATTTTTTGAAAAAGCCAGTTATAGCTGCTGGGGTTTTTGGTTTAGCTGTTGCTAGTAGTGGCGTTGCTAGTGCGGATTATTTTGACAATGTTAAGTTTTATGTTGGTGGTGGCTTAGACTACAATAATTACGGAAAGAGTCAAAGTGTTAAAGATGCCTTTAATACCTCTAACAAGACTAATGGTATGGGGTTATTGGTTCCTGTATTAGGAGTAAAATTTAATGAAAATATTGGTCTAGAAGCTGGATATAGCTTTAATAAAAAATTTAAGTTTAGTGGCAGCTCAGACGATTTAATTGCGGCTGTTGGTCCTCTGGCTGTTAACACAAAAGTTAATGTCTCATATAACGTTAAAGTTAGAAATGCCTACTTAGATTTAATGGGGTATATGCCTATAGTAGATCAAGTTGAATTGATTGGTGGAATAGGTTTAGGCCGATTAATGTTAAAAGGGAATACATTAAATGTATCTTTAGCTAATATTGGTTCAGGAACTGCGGCAGTAAATGTTAAAAATAAATTTGGATGGCGTGCTAAACTTGGTGCTCAATACAATATTACTAATAATTTTGGAGCACGGGTAATGGCTACTTACCAAAACGTTGCCAGTAAAATAACTATACCTGCTATAGGAGAAAGTGGTAAGATTGTTAAGAATATTAAGACTATTGGCTTAGCAGCTCTTTACACATTCTAATTTAATTAGAAAGTTAATAACATGTAGTACTAATATCCGTCATTGATATTTGTTATCAATGACGGGTGGGTACTTTCAAAGATATCATACGATCCTGCCTGTTAATAATAAATTCCAACAAATATATCCCTTGATTTCTAACAAAAAATATTTCATGATAGTTAAAATTATTTTGTTTATGCGGTAATTTTAATGGGGATTTATTATGAAAAAAATTTCAAATAATACTAAAAAAAGTTTTATAGCAACTAGTTTAGTAGGTTTAATTATATCATTTAGTAATAATGCTAACGCAAATGTTTCTGAAATGGTAGATGGAGCTCGTTTTTATGTTGGAGCTGGTGTTGGTTATAACCATTATGGGATCCATGGAGATTTCAAGAAAGTAATAGAAAACAGTACTAATAGAGCTTCGGTAAAAGTTAATTCTGCCGATTTTTTAATTCCTCTTTTAGGAGTTAAATTTAAAGATTATTTTGGGTTAGAATTTGGCTATGCTTTTCATAATAAACTTAAAGTTTCTGGTACTAATAGTGGTAGCTTAAAAATAAGAAATGCTTTTGTTGATATAATGGGATATATGCCGTTAGACTCTTCTCCAGTAGATTTACTTGGTGGGATAGGTATTGGTCGTATGGCTATGTCTGGCAAAGGTTCCGCAGTGCAGTCAGCCGTAGGTGGCGACTATAATAAATTTGGGGTACGTGCTAAATTTGGTGCTCAATATAATGTTGATAATAATTGGGGTGTACGCGGTTTAATTGGTTATCAACAAATTGGCCATAAAGATAGCCACCATGCTCTTAAAAACTCACAATTTGCTAATGTAGATGTTGTATATTTAATTTAGTTCTGATCGCCCGGTAACTAATAACCGGGCAAATTTTTATCTTGAAAACAAAAAAAAACAATAATAATTATAATTCTAAATCTATAGAAGTTTTAACTGGCTTAGAGCCGGTTAAGAAACGTCCTGGCATGTATACGGATTTATCTAGACCTAATCATTTAGCGCAAGAAGTAATAGACAATAGTGTTGATGAAGCAATAGCAGGTTTTGCCGATCAAATTAAAGTAATTATAGAAAAAGATAATGCTGTTACTGTTATAGATAATGGTAGAGGCATGCCTGTAGATTTGCATCCGGAATATAAAATACCAGGGGTAGAGTTAATTTTAACTACTTTACATTCTGGTGCTAAATTTTCTAATCAGGAATATAAATTTTCTGGTGGATTGCATGGTGTAGGGGTATCTGTTGTAAATGCTTTATCTAAAAATTTAGAAGTAACGGTTGTTAGGGAAGGCTTTTGTTATTACATGGAGTTTTCTCATGGAGAGAAAATTACTAGTTTAAAAAAAAGCAAATTAAATGCTAAGCAAGATATTAATTTTGGTTTTGAATTTACACAAGGAACCATGATTAAATTTTGGGCAGAACCTAAATATTTTGAGACTCCTAAAATTAATATTGAGAAATTAAAGCATTTATTACAAGCTAAAGCAGTTTTATGTCCTGGACTACAAGTTGAATTTATAGATCAGCATACCAATGAGCAACACAAATGGCAGTATCAAAATGGATTAGTTGAATATTTGTTAGAAAACATAGAACAGACAGCTGAGGGGTTTATTCCAGAACAACCATTTTGTGGGGCCATGAAAGCAACTAGAGAAGAAGTAAGTTGGGGTATTGTTTGGATTAATAATTGTAAAAATAATTTTCAAGAGAGTTATGTTAATTTGGTACCAACTGTTCAAGGCGGTACTCATGTTAATGGATTTAGGACTGGATTATTAGAAGCATTACGAGAATTTTGTGAAATTCAAACTTTGTTACCCAAAGGTCTTAAATTGACAACTGAAGATTTATGGGAATGTGCTAATTTTGTTTTGTCAGTGAAATTAATGGAAACCCAATTTTCTGGGCAAACCAAAGAGAAATTATCTTCCAGGGAATGTGCAACATTTGTATCTTTAGTATTAAAAGATAATTTTAGTTTATGGCTAAATCAAAATGTTATTCAAGCTAAACAAATTGCCAATTTAATTATAGAATCTGCGAAAAAGAGATCTTTGCAGAGTAAACAAATAACTAGGAAAAAAGTTTTATCGGTAGGTACTGCATTACCTGGTAAATTAATTGATTGTAGTTGTCAGGATTTTAAACAGACGGAATTATTTTTAGTAGAAGGTGATTCGGCTGGTGGTTCTGCTAAACAGGCTAGGAATAAAGAATATCAGGCAGTTATGCCGCTTCGAGGAAAAATTTTAAACACTTGGGAAGTGCTGGCTTCGCAAATTTTATCTTCCCAAGAAATTCATGATATTTCTATAGCTATTGGAGTAGATCCTAATAGTGATTCTTTGGAAAATTTACGTTACGGTAAGATTTGTATTTTGGCTGATGCTGATTCTGATGGGCATCATATTGCAACATTGTTATGTGCATTATTTGTACGTCATTTTAGAAAATTAGTAACTGCTGGCCATATTTTTGTAGCGATGCCGCCATTATTTAGAATAGACTGTGGTAAACAAATATATTATGCATTAGATGAAGCAGAGCGCTCGGCTATTTTAGATAGAATTAATTCAAAAGAAAAATCTGCTAAAATTAATATTCAGCGATTTAAAGGGTTAGGTGAAATGAACCCAATGCAATTAAGAGAAACTACTATGGATCCAGATACTAGAAGATTAGTGCAACTTAATATTGATTCGGATCAAGAAGTTAATAATATGTTAGATATGCTATTAGCTAAAAAAAGATCACCAGATCGACGTGAGTGGTTAGAACAAAAAGGTAATTTAGCGGAAATTTAAATCATGCAGCAAGATTTTACAGAGCGTAAAAAAATCCAAAATTTTGTGGAAGAATCTTACCTAGATTATGCAATGTATGTAATTTTAGATAGAGCGTTGCCGCATATAGCCGATGGGTTAAAACCAGTACAGCGACGTATTTTGTATGCGATGTCAGAATTACATTTGAGTCACTTAGCAAAACACAAAAAATCGGCGCGTACAGTGGGGGATGTTTTAGGTAAATTTCACCCGCATGGAGAAATGGCTTGTTACGATGCTATGGTATTAATGGCCCAACCATTTTCTTATCGGTATCCTTTTATAGAAGGCCAAGGCAATTTTGGTTCAGCAGACGATCCAAAATCTTTTGCTGCTATGCGTTATACCGAGGCTAGATTATCTAAATATGCTGATTTATTATTGCAAGAGTTAGATCAAGGTGCAGTTAATTGGAACGAAAATTTTGATGGTACCTTAAAAGAACCAAAAACTTTACCAGCTGCATTGCCAATGGTGTTATTAAATGGTACGACCGGAATAGCTGTTGGTATGGCAACAGATATTATTCCACATAATTTATACGAAGTTGCTAGTGCTTGTATACATATTTTAAATCACCCACATCCGGACAGAATTACGGTTGAGGAAATATGCGAGCATATTCTTGGGCCAGATTTTCCAACAGCCGCTGATCTTGTTACTACTAAAACAGAATTATTAGAGCTTTATAAAACAGGATATGGCAGTGTTAAAGCTAGGGCAGTTTATTGTTTAGAGAAAGGTTATATAGTAATAACCGCTTTACCATATATGGTATCTGGTGCTAAAGTTTTAAAACAAATCGCTGATCAGATCCATAGTAAAAATTTAAATTTTATAGCAGATCTAAGAGATGAATCTGATCATGAAAATCCTACAAGATTAGTATTGGTTTTAAAATCTAATCGAGTAGATACAGATGCTATTATGGCGCATTTGTTTGCAACTACCGAGTTAGAAAAAACTTATCGAGTTAATTTTAACATGATAGGGATGGATGGTAAGCCGCGAGTAAAAAATTTATTAGAAATTTTACAAGAATGGTTAGAATTTAGGCTAGAATTAGTAAAAAAACGGTTAGAATATAATTTAGAAAAACTTAATGATAGATTGCATATTTTAGAAGGCTTATTAAAAGTTTATTTAAATTTAGATGAAATTATTAATATAATTAGAACTGAAGATGAACCAAAAATTGTTTTAATAAATAAATTTGATTTAACAGATCTTCAAGCATCTGCAATTTTAGATTTAAAATTAAAAAATTTAGCAAAATTAGAAGAAATCAAAATTAAAGAAGAGTTAAAAAAATTAACTTTAGAACAAAAACAAACCATAGAGATCTTGTCTTCTAAAGCAAAATTAAAATCTTTAGTGCGTAAAGAAATACAAAATATAGCAATTAATTTAAAAGATCCTAGGCGTTCTCAATTTGCGACTAAAATTATAACTAAAGATACAGCAAAAAGTATTAATAATAATTTTTTAACTAAAATATCTGATGAACAAGTAACGGTTGTATTATCTGATAAAGGATGGGTACGTTGTGGTAAAGGTACAGATTTGGATTTGGCTGCGTTAAATTATAAATCTGGAGAACAATATAAATCGCACGCTCAAGGTAGCTCTAATAGTGAGGTAATATTTTTAGATTCTAGCGGTAAATCTTATTCTTTATCTGTTCAAAGTTTACCAAGTATGCGAGGTTACGGTGAGCCATTAACTAGTAAATTATCTCCAGAACCTGGAGTGGTTTTTGAAGTGGTTATTATGGGTGAGGCTAATCAAAAGATTTTATTGTGTCAGAACCATGGGTTTGGTTTTATAACAAATATAGCTAATTTGTATGCTAAAACTAAGAATGGTAAGAATATTATTAATTTATTTGGAGGGGTATTGTTGCCGCCAATTAAATTAGAAGAAAACAGTAAATATTGTGCAGTTATATCTTCTGATTTTAAAATGTTAGTGTTTCATGTTGACTCTATTCCTGAATTAAATAAAGGTAAAGGGAAAAAATTACTTGCTGTATCTAAGCAAAATAAATTGGCAGCAGTTATATTATTAAACGATAAAAATGATTTAATTATTAATATTAATACTGGTAACAAAAATAAAAATTTGGTATTAACTATTACTGCTAAAGAATTATTGAATTATGTTGGGATCGTTGGAAAGGCTGGTATAAAATTGCCGAAGTTGCCGAGTTTATCAAAATTAAATAATGCTACTATAACTCTTTCTACAGTTCGTTAATATTAGGTTTTGCTGGAGTGGACTTTTTAGGTTTAAATGGTATTTTAGTGGCAAAACACTTAAAATTATTATTAGAACTTAATAGTTCTTTTAGTTCAGTTTCAAAAAATTCTTTATGATAATACGAATATATTCTAACTTTTTTACCGACATCAAATTGTAATATTGGGGTAATTACGTTAAAAGTTGTTTGGGAAGTATTATCTTTTAATAGTAAGGATCTTTGAAAAAAGCCAGCGGTATTATCTTTTAGTGATTGTATTGCGGCAGCCATAGCAAAAGGTGCTAATATTTGTAAACCAGCAGTAAGTTTATTTTGACGATTATGTTTTAACCAACGTACTGTGCCTATATTCCAGTGAGATTCGTCTAAGTCTGTATCACCAAGAGAGATAGTCATAGCAACTATTTCTCCTGGTTGGATTGGTGGGAATGAAATATCTTGAAAAGTTATTCCGGCACCTTCTCCATGAATATTAATTAGATTACATTTATATAGAAAAGTATCTGCTTTAAATTCTGATTTATTAACTGTAGCGGCGTCGTCTAAAACAGCCTCTGCTCCTAATTGTAATTCTTGCATGTTGCTTTCTTCGCTTTCGTCACCATCTACATTATCTGGTTTAAAAAGTTTTCTTTGGTTGATGTGATAGTGGGTAGCTAAAGAACCGAAAGCAGCTGATACTTGTCCCATAATGCTGAAGCGTTCTAAATTTCTTTTTTGTCCTGCAATTAAATAAGCAATTAATTTTTGTAAACTATATATTGCAGCTTCCGTTTCTGTTGCAGGAATATTTTTAGGGTTTTCGTAGGTTTTTTTTAAATAATCAATTAAATTAGATAAATCTAGAACAAATCCGGTATCGTCAGCAGGAGCTTTTTTTTCTATAGTTATAGGGAAAGGCCCAAAATCTTCGCTTACAGGAATAAAAAATATACTGTTGTTAGTACGATCTTTAGCTTTTAAATTTCTTATAGTAATAAATTCGTCCCATAAACCAGCGTACTTAGACAGTATATCTTGTTCAGATTGTCGCCATTGATATGGATGGGCCGCTGATAAAAATAATGCAAGTTTATATGGTGTGATAACGGTAGGGTTTTTGTTGTTTTCGCTAATGTCTAAATTAACAGGAGTTGCTGTTATATTATAGTTTTCTGCGCATTGATATAATATATGCATTTCTTTCCAGATGTTTTCTGGTTGTTGGGTATATAATTGGTAATAGCTATATAATATATTATTAAAGTGGTTAAATGCTCTATATATAGCATTTGGTAACGTTTCATTTTTTGCATTGGTATTAGATTCGTTAGTAATGTTATCAATAATTATTTTATAACCATTTAACATTTCAGTTTGTAATGTTCTAGATAACTCTATGGTAGTCAGTTTAGTTGGAGATAATGGTTGGGTTCTATTAACATAATGTTTTTTAAGTAATTGGTTTATTACTTGGGTTATGGGTCTTAACAGTTCTAAAAGTTGAAATCTATGGTTTGGTGCGATTACAGTAGAATTTAGTTCTTGTAGCATTTTAAAAATACTTTGAGTGGTTTCATCAGTATCTGCGGTTTTTAACTGGGAACGCCAGGTTTCTATTGCCGCTACTGATATGTCACTTTTTGGTTTGCTATTAATTTGTTCGGGGATGGTTAATCCTAATTTATTTGTTTGCATATAATAAATTTAGTACATAAATAGTATAAAAAATGGTTTTTAGAGTTTATTTATTGATTTTTTATAGAATGCGTGTAATTACGTTAAATAGTTTTAGTATAACCAAATAAAGTTGTTGAATTTTAAGTAATTTAAATTTAGGATGTAGCCTTTTAAAGGATATGTGGAAGCAAAGGATTGTTAAAGTATAATGATTTGCTATTTTTAGGGAGAATTAATTATGAATGGTGGTCGTAGCTGGGGTGGTGGAGCCTCTAATTTTACTGGAAGTTTTTTTAATTTAAATGTGCCGTCGTCTAGCTCTTCTAGACCTTCTTTTAACAATAATCCTGGGCCTTTATTAAGAAATTTTAGTGCTAATACTCATTCTGGTGGTTTTATATCACCATCGATTCAGTCACCTTTTAGAGCTCCTTCGATTGCTCCTGTATTTACAGCGCCGCCTCGTGTAGCTCCGGCTATAGTAACGCCAATAGTTACACAGCAGCAGCCGCCCGTTGTTGTCCCACAACAGCCAGTAGTTACAGTAAAAACTAAACCACCAGCAGCACAACAACCAGCTTCATCACCGCCACTTAAGACGAATTCTGATAAGGCTACTGCTAGTTGTGGTAATGTTACGGCAATTGTTTCTTCAAAAGGAGAAACACTTGAGGTTATTGTAAATGGTTCAGTTACTCAACATGATATAGATACGGCTATTTCTAGGGCTAATGCTATTGCTGCTAAATCACCAGTAGCTAACAATATTATTGCTACAACACAATCAGTTAATACTATGGATAATCCAGTAGGTTCTTATTCAAGTTCAAATGTTGATTTTTCTGATGTTCCAAATAAAATTAAATTAGGAGTTGCTAAAGGAGCTCTATTAAATGGTCTGCCAGGGGCTGTAGCACATGGTGTTGTTGAAGGGGTGGCAGCTACTTTTGATGCTGTTGATAAAGCAGTGATTAGTAACAAGCAAAAACGTGCTTTCGATAAAATGGAACAATCATATAAAGAAGATCCGCATACAGACAGTAATAAATTGTCTGCAGCTGCTTTGGTAGGTGGTATGACAGGTGGAATTGCGGGGGCTGGCGTGCAAGTTCTTAAAAAGGCAGCATCAAATTCTGTTTATTATACAGCTAATTCTATTGCTGATGCGGTAACTAATTTTAGCAGTTCTAGCGATACCTGTAAGCTAAATCTAATAACGGTTGGAAAAAATGTATTGGGAACTACTGGCGCTTTTGCAGTTACAGGATTTCCTAATCCGGTAACTATGATTGAGAACGGTATAGTTGGCGTTGGTTTTGGTACTATTACAGGTTTATATGAAGCTCATAAGGAACAACAATTATGTTTAAAAAAATTAGAAGAGCAAAATCAAAGTACATCTTCAGAAACATTATCTTCATCATCGGCACCAAGATTTAACTTATAATGGTAACTTTATTAAAATCTAAAATTAAGATATTTCCATGCTTGTTTTTAGGTGTTTTTTTGATATTTTTACATTTTATTTCTGTCAATAAAGATGAAAAGAAGTTTAAAAATGTTTTTAAAGAAGCGCAGCATGGTGATCCGGTAATGCAAAACAATGTTGGTGTTATGTATTACAATGGCGAAGGAGTTACTAAAAATTATTCTAAATCTTTAGAATGGTATCAAAAATCTGCCAACCAAGATTATGTTATTGCTCAATATAATCTTGGTGTTGTTTATAAAGATGTGTATCAAGATTATCCTAAAGCTTTTGAATGGTTTCAAAAAGCAGCTAATCAAAATTTCTCACACGCTCAAAATCATCTTGGGAATATGTATATGTTTGGGTATGGCGTTACTCAAGATTATTTAAAGGCTTTTAAATGGTATACAAAATCTGCAGAGCAAAATAATGCTGAAGCACAAAGTAATCTGGGAATGATGTATTACAATGGTGATGGAATTGTTAAAGATTATAATAAAGCTTTTGAATTAATTGAGAAAGCTGCTAATCAAGGTTGTGCATATGGTCAATTCAATCTAGGTTTGGCATATCTTACAGGTCATGGTGTTCAAGAAAATAAAATTGAAGCGTTAAAATGGTTTGAAAAAGCTGCTAGTCAAGATTGTACTGTTTGCCAATATAATCTTGGTGTAATGTATGAATCAGGAGAAGGAGTTGATAAAAATATGTTAAAGGCTAAAAAATTGTACAAGAAAGCTGCTAAGCAAGGGTATGAAGATGCCAAGCATAGGCTTGAGTTATTAAAAAATAATAAATAGATAATCTATTTAAAATATTTTATTTAAGATCCTGTAAATTCCATCTTGGTAAAGCAACTATATCTAAATTTTGATCTACATAATTATTATTTTGTTTTAAACGTAATAGAGCAGCAATAGCAATCATCGCGGCGTTATCGGTACAAAATTCTAATTTTGGGAAAAATATTTTGGTGTTATTTAAATTATTACTTAAATTTAATAACTGATTTCTTAAATAAGAATTAGCACTAACGCCACCAGCTATGACTAGTTGATTTAATTTAGTGGTTTTTAATGCTAATTTACATTTTGCAATTAAGTGATCCATAACTGCTTTTTGAAAAGCGTAGGCAAGATTAGCTTTAGTTTGTTCGGTCCAATTAGCAGGATCTTCTGAGAGTTTTTTTATTTTAAGCATTGCTGCAGTTTTAAGTCCACTGAAGCTAAAATTTAAATAGGTTTTATTGGTTAGTGGTAATGGAAATTTAAAATGTTGATGATTTGTGCTTAGATCGGCTAATTTAGATAGTTCTTTACCGTTTGGTGGATTAAGTCCTAGTAGTTTAGCGGTTTTATCTAGTGCTTCGCCGGCCGCATCATCTAGCGTTTCTCCTAGAATTTGGTAACTACCTAGAGAAGTTGCATTAATTAGCATAGTGTGCCCACCGGATATTAGTAAGGCTAAAAAAGGAAAGTTTGGTTTATTGGTTTGGGCAGGGTTAAGTTGTTCAGTTATCATGCAAGCTAACAAATGTCCTTCCAAGTGGTTAACCCCAATAACAGGGATATTTAGCCCAACACTAAGCGCCTTAGCAAATGCTATACCAGTTAGTAGTGATCCTATTAAACCAGGACCTTTAGTGTATGCAATAAAATTTATGTCGGCTAATTTAAGGTTAATTTTAGTTAATAATTGTAATAATAGTGGAGTTAAATATTGTACATGATAACGCGCAGCAACTTCTGGAATTACGCCACCATATTTAATTAATTGAGCAGTTTGACTATGTAGGATATGGCCTAATAGCCCATTTTGTTCATCGTAAATTGCAAAAGCGGTTTCGTCACAAGAAGTTTCTATGGCTAGGATAATCATATAATATAAATATTTATTTTTGCCTAAATAACAAATATTCTATAAAATAATGCTATAAAATGCTATAAAAAAATAGATAAGGCTATTTGTATATGAAGCAACAATACATTCCATTAGAAGTAGAAAGTCAGGCACAAGAATATTGGCAGACAAATAAGACTTTTGCATGCAAAGAGGAGACTACTAAAGAAAAATTTTATTGCCTTAGTATGTTTATGTATCCGAGTGGTAATATGCATGTAGGGCATGTTCGTAATTTTACTATTGGGGATGTAGTATCTAGGTTTCAGAAAATGTTAGGAAAAAATGTATTGCAGCCAGTTGGTTGGGATGCGTTTGGATTACCAGCGGAAAATGCTGCTATACAAAATAATACCTTGCCAGCTAGTTGGACTTACGAAAATATTAGTCGTATGCGTGAGCAACTTAAAAGTTTAGGTTTTGGTTACGATTGGCAAAGAGAATTTGCAACTTGTGATCCTAACTATTATCGTTGGGAACAATTGTTTTTTATTAAATTATACGAAAAAGGACTAGCATATAAAAAAAATTCTGTAGTAAATTGGGATCCAGTAGATGAAACAGTATTAGCTAACGAGCAGGTTATTGATGGGCGTGGTTGGCGATCTGGGGCTGTGGTTGAGCGAAAAGAAATTTCTCAATGGTTTTTAAAAATTACTGCTTATGCTGAAGAATTATTAACTGGCTTAGATCAATTATATGGTTGGCCAGAACAAGTTAAAACCATGCAACGTAATTGGATCGGTAAATCAGTAGGAATTAATATTTGTTTTAAAACTAAGTTGCAAGTTCAAGATTTAAAATTACAAGAGTTGCATGTATATACTACTCGTCCAGATACTTTAATGGGCGTAACTTTTTTAGCAGTGGCAGCGTTACATCCAATAGCTGTTTTTGCTGCACAACATAACAGTAATTTGCAAGAATTTTTAGTTGCTTGTAATAAAACAGCTACTTCAGAAGCCGTAACAGCGACCATTGATAAACAAGGTATGGATACTAGTTTAATGGCTATTCATCCTTTAACTGGAGAAGAAATACCAATTTGGGTTACTAATTACGCATTAATGGATTATGGAACTGGAGCATTAATGGCGGTTCCTGCACATGATCAACGTGATTTTGAATTTGCTAAAAAATATAATTTATTAATTAAACAAGTTATAAGAACTAACGATGATTTTGATTTAAATTTAAAAGCTTTTACTGAAAAAAATATTTTAGTTAATTCTGGTAAATATAATGGTTTAAACTTTGAGCAAGCATTTGCTACTATTTTAAGCGATTTAGAACAAGCTAATTTGGGTAGTAAACAAGTTAATTATCGATTACGTGATTGGGGGGTATCTAGGCAACGTTATTGGGGAGCGCCGATCCCAATAATATATTGTGATGAGTGTGGAATTGTGCCGGTTGATATATCTGATTTACCTGTTCAATTACCAGAGCAAGTAGCATTTGGTAAGAGCTCACCATTAAAAACAGATCCGAATTTTTATCAAACTGTTTGTCCAAAATGCCAAGCACCAGCTATTAGAGAAACAGATACTTTTGATACGTTTTTAGAATCTTCTTGGTATTATGCTAGATTTGCTTGTTGGGATCAAAATAATAAAATGGTAGATGAGCGAGCAGATTTTTGGACGCCGGTAGATCAGTATATTGGTGGAATAGAGCATGCGATTTTACATTTGTTATATGCTAGGTTTTTTCATAAAGCTATGCGAGATTTACATTTAGTAAAATCTGATGAACCGTTTACTAATTTATTTACTCAGGGCATGGTGGTAAAAGATGGTGCTAAAATGTCTAAATCTAAGGGTAATACAGTTGATCCGGAAAATTTAATAAAACAATATGGAGCAGATACGGTTAGATTATTTATAATGTTTGCAGCTCCTGCTGAACAATCATTAGAATGGAGTGATGCTGGTGTCGAAGGAGCATTTAAATTTTTAAAGAAATTATGGAATATAGTTTATAAACAGGTTGAATATGGTGTAGTAAAAGTAAATTTTACTAATTTTAAAAATTTAAATGTTGAGCAAACAAATTTAAGAAAAAAATTACACGAAACTATTAAAAAAGTAACAGATGATCTGGCTCGTCGTTATTCTTTTAATACAGCAATTGCAGCAATTATGGAATTAATGAATCAATTAAGCAAACTTGATGTTGCAACGAGTATAGATCAAGAAATTCGTCAGGAAGTTATACAAAATATTTTGTTAATGTTATCGCCGATTGTGCCGCATGTTACTCATAGTTTATGGCAAGCATTAGGTTTTAAAGAGGCTATAGTTAATGTGTTGTGGCCAGAAGTTGATAGTTCGGCACTGGTAAGCCAGTCAATTAATGTAACAATACAAGTAAATAGCAGAGTACGTGGGCATTTATCGGTAGCCAACGATTGTTCTAATGCAGAAATAGAAAAATTAGCAGTTGAATTACCAGGTGTTCAAAAATATTTAGTTAATAATAAAATAAAAAAAATTATTAACATTAAAAATAAATTAATTAATATTGTAGTTTAAACAGGAATATATATGGGGATATTTAAATTAATAATAAAAAAAATTAATATTTTTTTATTAATGTTGGTAATTACTGGTTGTGGTTTTCATTTACAAGGTAAGCATGAATTTTCTCCTGCTATACAAAATTTAGCAATTTCTTCTAGAGATAGTTACGATCCGTTTCAAAGATTGTTAAAGAACAGTTTGCAACAAAATGGAATAAATATTAAGGCTAGAGTAGCTGATGATAAAATTTCAGTATTAGAAGTAAGTAGCCCGGTAATTAGCGAGCAGATTCATAGTTACGATTCTAAAGGTCAGGTTAGTCAATATCGTTTAGTAGCTACTTGCAAGTATAAATTGTTTGCAGCTGATGGAAAAACATTAAGAGAAAATATAATTACTCGCTCAAGAACTTATTCGGTATCTCCTAATCGATTATTAAGTAATGCTAATGAACAGCAAATTATTAGCGAAGAACTTGGTGTGGAAATTGTTAATGAATTATTAAGACAATTGTCGTTATGTTGTTAAACGCTCCGATTATTGGTGCCATTCCCGCTAAACCAATTTATTTAATTTATGGTGGAGAAATTTGGCAATCTAATGATACTATAGAAAAAATTAATAAAATTTATGCTCATTTAACCAATCTAAAAAAATATTATTTTACTAATTTTTTACAATT
>JBEKHL010000034.1:0-17976 GCA_050012295.1 Gammaproteobacteria bacterium | reverse complement strand
TTTTAAAAGCGTTAATGTATAGCTGGTTTGTTTGAAAAAAACAGGCAAAATTAAGGTTAACAAAATAGTAATAATTTTGATCTAAGACTAAATATGTATATAAAGTATTAATACGTTAACATTTAAGGGATATGGGTTTTTTATGGATTTGCATTTAAAAAAGGAACAAAAAGAAGCAATTGCTTTACTCCAAATAGGAACTTTTTTGGAATATTTTGATTTGATGATTTATATACACATGGCGGTTCTATTAAATGAGATTTTTTTTCCTAAAGCAGATCCGCATACAGCTGCTATCTTGGCAGCATTTGCGCTTTGTTCAACATATATTCTAAGACCTGTTGGTGCCATTATTTTTGGTTACATAGGGGATACTATGGGACGTAAACCAACAGTAATAATCACTACTATGATGATGGCATTATCTTGTGTCGTTATGGCGACTTTACCAACATATGCTCAAATTGGAATTGGTGCTTCTTGGGCTGTAACAATATGTCGTATTGTACAAGGCATGTCTTCTATGGGAGAGATCATAGGTGCTGAAATTTACTTAACAGAATTAGTTAAACCGCCGGCTCGTTATCCAGTGGTTAGTTTAATGGATTGTGCTTCTGGTTTTGGTACTTTAATGGCGTTAGCTGTTGCAACTGGTGTGTTTGCTGTGGGAATGGACTGGAGAGTTGCATTTTGGATTGGGGCATTAATAGCGATCATAGGAACTGTTGCTAGAACTGCACTTAGAGAAACTCCAGACTTTATAAATGCAAAACAGAATACACAGAAAATTATTAAAAACCAAAGTCTAACTAAAAAAACGATATTAGCATATTTTCTTATACAATGTGGAGGACCATTATGTTTTTATTTTACTTATATATATTGTGGAGGTATATTAAAAAATTTATTTCACTATACTGCTAAAGATATTATTTATCATAATTTAATAGTTGCAACAATAGGCTTTTTATGGACCATATTTATTACAATTTTAAGTTATAGAATATATCCATTAAAAATAATTAAAGTAATTGCAATAATATCTACTATCTTTATTTTATGTATTCCATATTTATTGTCTAACATTAGTTCACCGCTATATTTGATATTAATACAATTCTTTACTGGTGCGATGGGAATTTATGTTGCTCCAGCAAAAGCTATTTTTTTTAACCATTTTCCTATTCTTAAAAGATTTACGTGTGCTAGTTTTATTTATGCGTTGTCGCGTGCTTTAATGTATATAATAACCTCATTTGGTCTTGTTTGGATAACGGAAAAATATGGGGTGTGGGGATTATTGTTTATTTTTATTCCAGTAATTGTGGGGTTTGGATTTGGGCTTGTACATTTTGAAAATTTAGAAAAAGCAATTGGAAACTACCCAACTAAAAAATTATCTAATAATTCAATGAATATTGTTTCTAGTGAATTACAAACATGAAAATATTTTCATCCCTAACTAAAGAACAAAAAGAAGCTATAGGGATCCTACAAATTGGAACCTTTCTTGAATATTTTGATTTAATGCTTTATGTGCACATGGCTATAGTATTAAATGAACTATTTTTTCCTAAAACCGATCCATATACTTCTAAATTAATTGCGACAGCAGCATTTGGTTCAACATTTGTTTTTCGACCATTTGGCGCATTGGTTTTTGGTTACATAGGCGACAATATAGGACGCAAACCAACGGTAATAATCACTACCGTGATGATGGCGTTATCTTGTACCGTAATGGCAAATTTACCAACTTATGCTCAAATTGGAGTTACAGCTTCTTGGGCAATGATTATCTGTCGTATTACGCAAGGTATGTCTTCTATGGGAGAGATTATAGGTGCTGAAATTTACTTAACAGAGTTGATTAAACCACCTGCTCGTTATCCAGCGGTTTGTTTAATGGATTGCGCCGCTGGTTTGGGTAGCTTTATGGCTTTAGGTGTTGCATCGGCAGTATTTATCATTAATTTAGATTGGCGAGTTGTTTTTTGGATAGGTGCTTTAATAGCGGTAATAGGAGCTGTTGCTAGAAACGTTCTGAGAGAAACTCCAGATTTTGTAAATGCAAAACGTAAGTTACAAAATATTATTGAAGGGCTTGGTAGAAATACAAACCTAATAAAAAGAAGTCTAATTGTAAATGAAAAAGTTAATAAAAAAACCGCATTAGCATATTTTCTTATACAATGCGGGACGCCATTACGCTTTTATTTTGCCTATATTTATAGCAGTGAACTATTGAAAAATTTATTTAATTATAGCGGTGAACAAATTGTTAACCATAATTTGGTAATTGCAATAGTAGATTTTTTAGGTATCGCATATTTTACGATATTAAGTCATAAGATACATCCATTAAAAATCGTTAAAGCTACAATGATAATATTTTTGATTTTTACATTATGTACCCCATATTTATTATATAACATTACTTCTCCCTTACATTTAATGATTATGCAATGTATTTGCGTGTTTGGAATATATGATGTACCGGCACATGCTATTTTCTTTACTCACTTTCCTATCTTTAAACGTTTTACTTATGCAAGCTTTATGTTTGTGTTATCAAGGGCTCTAATGTATTCAATTACTTCTTTTGTGCTTGTTTATATTACAGAAAAATTTGGGCATTGGGGTTTGTGGATTATTTATCTACCAGTAATTATAGCTTTTAAATATGGGTTACAACATTTTGAAAACTTAGAAAAAAACAATTCAATTATTATACATACAAAAAATCTTTTAACTACTTAGAGCAGGTAACTTAAAACTATCATCATAATTTTTTTTATCTTTACGGTAGTTGGGAGCAATTATTTTAGTACAATGTTGTATTAGATCTTCTACTATTGAGGGCATTTCTAGGTATATAGCAAGAATTATGAAGGCATCAATAGTTTCTTCTGTGATTGTTTTTATTTTTTCAATAGATTTAAAGTTAATTGTATGAATATTATGTAGTCTATCAAACTGTTTAACTAATAGTAGTTCAATATTTTTTTGTTGCCATAATAATTCTACCATTTCTGCTGCGCTAATTTTTCGATCTGATTTTATTCTAGTTAAAGACTCAACTTGATTGGCTATTTTGGAGCCAAAAATGTAATCAATTTTTTCTTTAGTTAATTCAGTATCTTCAATCGTATCATGAAGAATGCTGGTAACTAAAATATTTGTTTCAAAAACATAATCAGCAATATTATATGCGACCTCCAGTGGATGCGAATAATATGGTTCTCCAGATTGGCGTAATTGAGCTCCGTGATACTTTTTGGCGTAATAAATAGCTTTTTTAATTTCTAAAATATCTACTTTTGGTTTTGCTGTTTTATTAAGTAATAAAAGTTTTATTAATAGTTGCTTCGAGTAACAACAATATTTAAATTTAGTTTCCCAGCAAGATAAATCGTTCATAAATTTACTGTGGTAAAAATATTTTATAGTAGCACTAACATAGTGCGTAAATTTTAATCCAATAAACTTGTGTTGGTTAGAAAGCGTCTTGCTGCATGTTAATATATTTTTGTGGTGTTTGTCAACAAAAATTATTTTGTAGTAATTTTACCTGTTTATATTAATATATTCTTAAACCTTTTTACTTTAGGAGATAGATATGGTTGAAGTAGAGAAAAGTTGTAAGCAAACATTTGGGCTGGAAGCAGTTAAAACTATAGCATTAAAAATGCTAGAAGAAGGTATATGTTGTAGTATTATTGCAAGATGTACCGGGTTAACGAAAGAAGAAATAAAAAAATTAAATAACCATGAATGTGATCATTAATTAGTATTTTTTTAACAAATAGCCGTGTTATAGCTAATTACGTTTAAGTAAACAGTTTATTTTTCTAAAGAAAACCCTAAATCTGCCCCATGGCCAGATTCGGTACTAGATTCTAAACCTAAAGACCAATGTGGAGATAAACTATACTTTAAACGAACCGTGTTGTTAGTAGTATTTAAAGTTTTTAAATATTGTATCTGAATTTTATCGTTAATTTTTTTACCAACTACAAAGTTTTTATTAGTTAATACTGATTCGTCAGGGTTTTTAATTTTATATTGGTTAGAAACATAATCATCTTCTTGTATACCAAATTCGTGTAAATGGAGTTTGTCTTTTATGTTAGTTATAATTTTATCACTACCAAAACTCAATAATTGTAACATTGCTTGATGTTCGTTTACTAAACCACTATCTTTTATAATAGGGCTATTTAACGTTCCTTCTATATATAAATATTGATCTTGTTGTTTGTTTTTAGGTAAAATTTTTATATCTAAAGTAGGATTGGCAATTAATGTTCCTGGTAGATAAATAAATCTGCCTTTTTCAATTATAAATTCTTGCCCAGATAGTTTATAAGTTCCTTGTTTAATACTAACTCTTCCATCACCAAGTAGCATATCGTTTTCAGTATAAATTCTTAATTTACCGCTAATAGTTGTATCTAAACCTTTACCTAACAATGCTGTTTCTGGTTCAATTCTTAAATCTATATTTGGCAAAATCCGAAAATTATTTTGTGTGGTATTTTGTTGTTCAAGAAATACTATGTCTCTAGATTTAACTATAGAGCTTGATTTTTGTTGATCTAAATTAATAGAGCCTTTTGGTATTATTATATTGCCTGCTATTTGTAAAGCATTTTGTTGTAATAAAAATGCTAGTTTTAATTGTAACGATGCAATTAAGTAGTATTCATGAGTATTAATACATTCTATGTCATCACCAGAAATTTCTAACAGATTAGAAAAATTTTTAGAAAACGGTTCTAAATGGCCTTTTATATTAAATTCTCCTGGTCCATTTCGCATAATCCCTTTGCCGTTAATTAAAATAGTTTGACCATTATTAGCTGTAAAATTAATGTTTAAAGGTTTTATTTTTATACCATATTCTGGTAAAGACATGGTAAGGTCTTTAAAGGCTAAATTAGCGTTAAATTTTGATTCGTTGTTTAAATTAATATAACCTTGCAATTTACCTTTTAATCTAGTGAGGTTAGGGATAAATTTCATTATATGGGTAATATCTTGGAAATTAACTTGTGCTTCTATAGTTTTAAGGTCTTTTAATACAATATTTAATTGATTATGTGGGTTTTGCAGGATTGGATCGAGGGATATATTATTAATGTTTAATTGTTCTGTTCGAATATTTGCCATTAACAGAGAAAGGTTATTAGTTATATGGCCAGTTATTATTATTTTGCCAGAAATTAATTCTAGTGGTTTATTAAATATATTGTTAAAAACATCTAATTGATTGGCTATTAATTTAAAATTTATTTGTTCTTTATTATTAGCTTGTTCTAAGTTTAAAATATTATTGCCAATTTTTATAAAATTTTGAGTGTTTATGGATAAATAGTTTAGGTTTTTAGTAAAAAAATTAATATTGGCTTCGAGAGGATAATTATTTAAAGCACCTTTAATGTTACTAATTTTTATTGATAATAGTCGGTTTTTTATAAGATCTATCCAATTTAGTTTAATAGTTGCAGTTTTTATATGAAGATTAATAGCAGGGTTGGTTTGATCTGTGGTAGACAAACTAAAATTTTCTAATTGTAGTTCTCTGTGTAAACTACCGGATATTTTATTAATATTAACTTTATATGGCAGTTTATTATGTAAGACAATTGGAATTATAGTATTTAATAATAGCCTAGCTCCGTAGTTAGTTGTGATAATAAAATTAATGCTTATTGCAAGTATACATAAACTTGTAACTACACCAACGCTAACAATAGCTATAATTTTTAATAATTTCATAAAAATAAATTTTACTATAAACCGGCATCAAAAGTTAGATGAAAACGAATATGTTTTTTAAGCAGGTTACCCATTTGTTGAGGTAACTGTAACGGTTTGGCTATATAAGCACGTACTGATCCTATAGGAGTTTTATAAATTAATCCAACCCCTGTGCCAATAGCTAATTTTTTAAGATTAAACTGGTTAAAAGTATTTAGAGCGTTACCAACATCTATAAAATAAGCAGCACTAATTTGATGATATATAGTTTTTTCTATTTCTAGGCTACCTAAAACTAAATGTTTTCCACCAACTACTTTAGTATTACCAGCCGAGTCGGTAGACATTGGGCCTAAACTTTCGTAGGCAAAACCACGTACAGAATAATCTCCACCAGCAAAAAACCTTAAACTTAGTGGTAATTTTTCTATATCCTTAATGCTGGTAATGCCTATGGTGCCTTTGCATATAAGCCGTAGATCATAAATTAATGGTTTGATCCATTTTTCGTTAATATTAAATTGTAATAAATTAGCCGATCCTAGGATTTTGGAAGCAAGTTTAGTGTTTATGTCTAGCTTATTTCCAAAGTTAGTTTGGTTTTCGTTATTATCGTTATCGTCATCATTGTTTGCAGTATTATTTTTATGATGAACCCATACTAAACGTAAGCTAGGTAGCAAAAAATTAGCATGTTGTTTTTCTTTAGCTGGCAGTTCTTTAAAAGTTTCTGTTAAAAGATTTAATTTCCAAAATTGTTGTCTGTTATCATATTTTTTTGACTTTTGTATATATAAAGAAGCATTCTTATCATATCTTTGTTGGATATGTTCTTCTGCAGCAGTTACACCAAAATTATATTTATCAATTGTTGGATCGGCACCAAGCAGACTATAGTCAATAATAGCATTTTTACGAATTTTAGATCCCGTTAAATTAATATTTATTTGATGGCCAGGATGAGAAAATCTTTTTCTAGTATAACCTGCATTACCACGTATTCCAGTATCTGTGCCATAACCAACACTAGCATTATAGTTATTAGCAGGCTTTGCATATACCCTGGCTGTTATTGGTATAATATTATTGCTATCTGTTGATAAAGTAGAGGTGTCGATACGTACTTTAGCAAACAATCCAGAGTTTAATAAATTGTCTTTAAGTTGCATTAAATTTTTTGCTAAATATAAATCATGTTCTTTAAAAGGAATATATTGTTGTAAAAAGCTAGGTGGGTATTGATCTGATTCAAATGTTATTGGACCAAAATAATATTGTTGTTTAGAATCTATTATAAAAATAATAGAAGCCGTATAATTGTTGGTATTAATTTTTACTATAGATGTATTAAATTGAGTATTTAAAAATCCATAATCATGTAATTTATTTAAAATATATTGCTTGGTTTTTTCATATTCACCGTGATTTAATTGTTGATTTACATGTAAAAATTTTATACTAAGATTATGTATTTTTTGTAATAACTTTGGATTATTACTGGCTTCGCCAGTAATTTGTAAATCAATTTGTTTAATTTTAGTAGGTATTCCAAGTTCTATATTATAATTAACTAACCAGTGATTATTACTAATTTCTTGTAGACTGCTAGTTTTAATGGTGGCATGGTAATAACCTAAGCTTTGTAAATTATTTATAATTTCTAGATTAGCTTTATCATATAGATTTTCTATACGAAGTTTAGTTAGTTTTGGATCGGAAGTGGCTTGGAATATTAATAGATCTTTTTTTATAGCTTCTGTTAGTTCTTGATTGATCCCAGAAATTTCTACTTGTAATGTATGGTATTGTTTTCCTTTAGCAAAACAGTAATTAGTATTAATTAAAAATATTAAAAATATTAAAAAATATTTTATTTTTATATTATTTTTTACGTACAATGTTAACGCCATCTCGAATATTTAATAATATATTCTCTACTTGATTACAATTAAAAATTTGTTTGTTTAGTTGATCTATAGTCTTTGCTTGTGTTGATATTGCATTTAAAACTTCTCCGCCCCAAAAAGCATTGTCTATTATTATTAAGCCACCGGATTTTAGTTTTGGCAATACTTGTTCATAATAATTTTTATAATTAGCTTTATCTGCATCTATAAATACTAGATCTAATGGATGTTCAATAGTTTTTATAGTATCTAATGCAGGCCCAGGCATTAGAGTAATTTTGTGCCCATGCGGGCTTAAATTAAAAAATTTGTTAGCCATTTTTATAGCTGTTGGGTCGATTTCGCAAGTAATAATATGGCCATCTATTGGTAATGCTTCTGCCATACTAAGGGTTGCATATCCGGTATAAGTGCCAATTTCTAATATTTTTTTAGCTGCAGATATGGCTACTAATAATTTTAATAGTCTGCCAATATAATGATCGCTTAGCATAACAGAGCCAAACATGGTATTTTTAGTTATAAAAGCCAATTCTTGTAATAGGTAGGGTGCATTTTTGGTATGTTTGGCAGCATATGAAAATAATTCTTTAAAATATTTTATTGATAACATTTTCTAAGTTAACTTTGTTTTTTTGAGCACTTAAAGTTCATTTGGGTGGATTATAGCATAATTGTTAGTGCAAGAGCTATTTGTAATCTTTATAACTCATGTGTGTTTAGTATATAGTCGCTGGCGCTAAATTATACGATTTTGTTTAAAAGTCGAGTCTTAAAAAAAATGCTGTTATTTCTAAATTATTAAGTATCACCAAGTAATTTCCAATTTAGGCAGATCATTCTCATGAAAAATGGAATATGTTTTTAATTTTGCTAGTTTGTCGTCTATCCTTGGCCAACCACCTTTTTGTACATATTCTAGCTTAAATCCAAGCTTTAACGGGATAGGTGTTGACGCTACATTTTCAGCATCACAATAAATTTCTACTTTTTTGGACTTTAGAATTCTAAACGCAAGAATCGCCATAGCATGAGCAGCTTCAGTTGCGTAACCTTTGGAATATTTGCTGGCCAATTCAGCCATTTCACATAATTTTCATAGCCATCCTGAATTGCTTGGTATATTTTCTCTCCAAATCCAGCTTTTGGTACATATAACTTTAGTCTAGAAGTTTCTATTCAAGCTGCCAACATTAGCCGTCCATCAAAAGCCTCCATATTAACAAAAATATCTTGTGCTGCTAAAAAAGTTGCTGACTTTTTAAAAGACAATGTTCTCCAGCCAATAGAAGTGACCTCTAGTGGTTTGAAATTTTTTGATCTAAAAAAAATTAAAGGAATTTATAAGGAATATATTTTTACCAAAAAAAGCTTGATCCATCAGATTGTCTTACATGTTAAGGAAGTAGCTTGTTTTAGCAAAAACAAACAACGTTACCTAACTTTAAATCTTTATGCAACAGAGTGTTTTTCTAGTGTTTTTTGTCTTTTAATCTTCTAAGTTCAGTAATAGATATACCAGTGATTTTTGCTATATACGCTATAGAGATCCCTTTTTTCCCTAACATTTTCATAGCAATTTTTTGAGCAGTAATAGCTGATCCTTTTTCCATACCTTCTTCTAGCCAAAGTTGTTCAGCAGGGCATATAAAATTCTTACCAAATTCTTCTTTTTCTAATTTTGCTACATTTCTCATATATTCTGCCTCGCATTCTTTTGGTAATGATATAATCCAATCAATAAATCGAAATAAAGCTAATACTTCCTTTTTGCTGAAATTTAACGTATATAATTTTCTAGTAATTTGTAACTTCTGAGTTAATTTTAACTCAATTTCCTGTTTTTTTAAAGCAGTTAATTGAGCTAATATTATTATAGCGAATGGATTAGTTGATTGTTCTAATCCTTGTATTTGCTCGTTATAGTCAATTAATTTTATGATCGGAAAGCGCATAGTAATTTCTGAATCCCAAAGGCTTTCACTATAACTACAGGGTCTCCAAGATGGATCATCATCTAGTAATAAAGCCATGCTAGCTATAGGCTTTTCATACACATCACGAAGTCTGTATCGGTATACAAACATTCGCTTACTAAAATCAGCTTGTTTAGTACTTTGTACTTCCAGATGGATCAGTATACAGCAACGATTACCATCAATTAATTCTACTTCTATTAGTTTATCTATAACCCTATTGCCAGTAGCAGCATCTTTAGTAATTTTAATCAATTCTTTATCTAGAAAGCGTGGTTTTTTATTCCAATTAATTTCTGTTGCTCTTTTTTGCCAACAAAGTTCCATAAAAGGTTTAAAATATAAACTTAATATATATTTCCAAGGTAAATCAGTTTCTTGTCTGTTTTTTGTTGTCATATTAATAATTTCCTAGTATTTTAAAATACATTCTATATTATTTAATATTTATTTAAATATTTTTTTATAAAAGGGCTAATTTCTCTAATATTATTTGGTACTATAGAATTTTCATAGATGAATCTAATAAGATTTTCTTTTCGCTTCTTCTATGTGTCACCAAGATACTGAAGAGTGCATAAAAAGTTTACTTATAGCTGGCGCCATAGAATTACCTGATAATCGAAATAAATTACCACGAGATTATGCTGTATGTGATGAAATAAAAACCATATTTTTAGAACATGAACAAAAACAAAAGTCGGAACCAAAATTAAAAAAACCAAAAATATCCCATTAAATTATACAGCCAGAATTGATATATTTAGGATAATAAACGTAACTAAATTATTGTCATATTGTATGTACGTTGATTACATACAGGGTCGACTTAACTGAACCAAATAAAATTATATTATAGGGCTTGAAATTTTATGGCTATACCGCCATAATTAAAATGTGCGTGAAACAATAAAAAAAGTAATTTGGGTTGGAGACTCCATAAAACAACTTAAAAAGTTTCCTATAAAAGTGCAACGAAATATTGGATATGCGTTATATTTTGCTCAAAGAGGTGAACTTCATCCAAATGCTAAACCAATAAAAGGTTTTGGTTCAGGTATATTTGAAATTGTAGAGAATTTCAATAGTGATACTTATAGGACTGTATATGCAGTACAACTTGCGCATGGTTTATATGTTTTACATGCTTTTCAGAAAAAATCTAAACAAGGGATTAAGACTCCCCAAAAGGAACTTGATTTAATTAAAGATCGCCTTAAGCGGGCAAAGGAGTTGGCATATGACTAGAAAAATTAATTATGAAAAAAGCTCAGGTAACATTTTTAAAGATTTAGGTTTTGTTGAGCCAGAATTAGAAGAATTAAAAGCTCAATTAGCTTTGCAAGTTTTTAAAGCTATTAAAACTCATAAGTTAAATCAAACTCAAGCCGCCAAAGTACTTGGTATTGATCAGCCTGAAATTTCAAATTTAAAACTTGGCAAATATTCTAGATTCAAAGTAGAACGCCTATTTAACTTTTTAAATCGTCTTAATTTAAATATAGATATTATGATTAGTAAAGCTAAAAGAGGACAACCACGACAACGGATTGTTGAACAAAAATCTAACCATAATTCTAGTGGTGTATAAATTGTCAATCATTTAGATTTTATAAATATTAAGGGAAAAAACTAGCTATGTTAAAGGATTTTAATGAATTGTTACCTGAAGAATTGCTTGCAGACAAAGAAATTATCGCGAAAATAACTGAGTATAATGCAAGCAAGGATCTTTCTGTGTTAATTGGATTAATTGAAATTTTATTAAAACATCCAACAACTATTAATAATGATAATTTAAAAAAAATCTTTGAGTGCGCCGTGCAAAGCGGCTAATTACTAGTGGCTGAAAGAGCTATAGCAAAAGCGCGACCCTGGCGCATTGCGGATCTAGCCTTGAGATACATGCTGGTAACAGATGTGTCTAAGCGTAGGCAAGAGATATTGCAGGCCGTAAGCCGAAAGGCTGAAGTGATTGGCTTCGTTAATTTTATATGAGAAGGTGGCCGAGGTCATTCAAGAAACCGAAGGCAACATAGGTTTACTCTGCTAAGAATAGGGAAGTAAATCTACACTTCCGGAGTCGAAGAGCATGGCATGTAATAAAAGCAATTAGTTGAACACGGGATAATCCTAATAATCCCACAAGGATAGTGGTATCGACCGACAAGTGTAATAGCGAGGGAGTTGATGGGTGAATAGGCCACATAAACCTTAACAAGAAGTTGGCAAGAAAGCGTACTGCGGTAAATCCGCACGGTGCGTTTGAGGAGGCGGACGATGGAAACTGGATCAAAACTAACAGTTGATAACCGCGCCATTGTTCGACCCTACTATTAAGAAGGCTGAAAGTTGACCATCATTCGTAGTAAATACACTATACATAGCATCTTTGTAAGAGTAAAATTAAATGAAAGCTATCCGATTTTATGCCACTCTGTTGCGTAACAATTTGAGTTGAACGCTATGGTATTTTATGATAATGTTTTTAAATATAATACAGAGGAATATTATGCCATTAGGAATCATGTTTTCGATACAAGATGAAAAAGAAAAGCAAATAATTAAAATGTTTTGCTCGCATGCTAAAAATAATAGAGTTGCCGATATGGTAAAGATGCTGCAAGAACATCCTGGTTTTAATGTCGATACTCCTTTTACAAACGGTTTTACTGCTTTACATTATGCTTGTAAGCATAATGCATTAGACACTGCATTATTTTTATTAACAATTGGCGCTGATCTGAAAATGCCAGCTAAAGATAAACACGGTACAACACCGTTTAACTTGGTTTTTTGAATTTTTTTGCGAATTCTGTCTGCTACGCAAGCTGCTTGATTTAAGTCTGTTTCCATAAGAATAACTGCAAATTCATCCCCACCTAGCCTAGTTGCCAAATCAGCATGACGTATTGATTTTAAGAGCATTGTTGCAATATTTTTTAAGATAAAATCACCTGCAGGATGCCCATAAGAATCATTTATTTTTTTAAAATTATCTAGGTCGAGCATTAAAATCGAAAATTTATTATTATATCGTTTGTATTTTTGCGAGCGATTAATTTCATAATTAATTATAGTATTAAAATAATGTCGATTATACAGCCCAGTTAAAACATCGTGAGTTGCGTAATGTTCATTTTTTACAAATAAATTATGTTCCAAAAGTAATTTATTAAATATATCATTTAAATTAAATAAATTATTTTTTAACCGCAAGATATTGTCATAACTATTTTTATCTTGTAACCCATGCAAAATATCTAATGAATGGTTAATATTGTTAAAATGCTCAATATTGCTTTTAATACCATCAAGACGTTTTTTACCTTGTTTGTGAATTGTATTAAAAATGGCGTTTATTTGGGCTGATTTTTTTTGTTCCAAAAGAATAATATTTTTATCGAAGTTTTTGCTAGTAATCTGATGTTCTAGCAATATACTTAATTGTTTTAAAAAATCAACCTTTAATTTTTCTATAATTTCAAAAAAATTATTGTTTTTTTCTATTATATTATTCAAATGATTATTTCCTAACGAATAAATCCATTCTTATCAAACAAATCTATCCCGCACTGTAGCTTGCTAATCCAATCTATAAATTGATGTAAGACTTTTCCTTTATATATTCGCCCGTGTTGAGGTGCAATCATATTAATTTCCAATTTTGAAATACGTTTAAGCCAAGCCTGTATTGCACGATTAGAGCACATGTAACGTCGATGAAATCCTTCTATATGTGGCAGATAAGTCTTAAAATTTTCTACAAATGGATTGTCGTCAATCATTGTTGTTGCGGCTCCAATATCTCCACTAAATAGTATTTTAGAAACTGGATCATAGACATTAATATTTCCTTCAGAGTGTAAAAAGTGAGCTGGAATCAATTGTAATTTACAATTTGAAGCCATAGGATATAGCATTCCTTTATCTGGCACGCCATAAAAACGATTTATTTCTGTTGTTATTCCACAATGTGGGATAAAACGTTTCCAAATTTCAGGAAGATATACCGATGCAGAACTTAAGGCTGTCCAAGAAACAATTCCACCTAAAACATCTGGATCTTGATGGGATAAAATAATAGCCGTTAATTTATCTAAAGTAGTATAACGTAATAGCTCTGCTAATACATGAGGCATTACATTAAAGCCACCTGGATCTAATAAAACAAAATTATTACGATGTTTTATTAAATATTGGTTAGAATGGATCCCACTTTCTGTGGTGGATGTACTTTCATTTAAAAACACAAATAAATGATCGCGTGATTCAAATAACTTAACATTATGCACAAATATTCCTTAAAGTCATAAGTGTGTTTAGTTGTTTAGTATAGTTTTGTATTAATTATAGTATCGAATTTTGTAACTATAATGATAAAATGTTCTATCGACATGACTATCTCCTATATGTAATTTTTGTCTTAAAACTAAATTACATGGGTTGTATATGAAGAAATTAAAAGTTTTAAGCAACCTTTGGACATGGAATATAAAATAGAGAGTTGAATAGAAAATGAAAGGTTAAAATATTTAAAGACGGCTATTTTAAGAAAAGCAGAAATTTGATTATTTAATTGTGATTTACAGGTCAATTATGAAAAAACATCCGATTAAGGTAGGAACTAGTAATTTTAGAAAATTAGTAAGCAGTGATGGCTTAACTGCTGATCTGAATAGGTTGTTTGTAGATAAAACCTTATTCATTAAAGATTTTTTAGATCATAGTAATGATGTAGTGTTAATAACGCGTCCAAGACGTTGGGGTAAAAGCTCTGCATTATCTATGTTGCAACACTTTTTTAGTAGAGAAATAGGAGGACTACCAACTGTTGGGTTATTTGAACAATTAAAAATAAATAAATACTTAAATGATCCAAATTATAAAAAATATCAAGGGGTTCATCCAGTAATTTTAGTTAATTTTAAAGATATAGGTGGTGATGATTTTTTAGTCATAGAAAATAATATAAAAGATCTTATTTCAGTATTATATAAAAAATATGGTTATATTTTACAAGCGCTCAGTTGTATGGATCCTAAATTTAATTATGAGACTGAAAGTTTATATAAAGCAGATATTGCTCAATTTGAACGAATTATAAATAAACAACAAGATCTTAGTGAAACCGAATCTTCTTTAAAGTTTTTAAGTAAATTATTGTGTATATACCACGGTAAAAAGGTGTTTATTTTAATAGATGAATATGATAATGCTATAAATTATTTATTTGATAAACCTAAAGCATTAAAAAAACTTACTAATTTTTTTAGTAAACTATTTGGTTCTTGTTTAAAAGAAAATGAAGATTATTTAGAAAAAGGTTTAATAACTGGGATTCTTAGGGTTGCAAAAGCCAACATATTTTCTGGGTTAAATAATCCAATAGAAGAAACGATCTTAGATTATAAATTTAGCGAACACTATGGCTTTACGGAAACCGAGGTAAATGAATTATTAGATAAAGCAGGGATCATAAATAAAAAAGAAATCAAAAATTGGTATAATGGATATGTAATAGGAAATAATTTTATTTATAATCCATGGTCAATTATGCAATGTATTGCTCATAATGGGGATTTAGAGCCGTATTGGGTAAATTCTGCTAATCCTAAAATGATCAAAGATTTATTAATCAATAAATCTTCGCGAGAAGATAAGCAAAAAATTAGAGATCTAATTAAATATAAGGAAGCTAGTTTACCGGAAGAATTAGAAAAGTATGTATCTTTTGATGATTTGAACAGTCAACCACAAATGTTGTGGAGTTTATTGATCCATACTGGTTATTTAACATTAGTAAAATCTAGTGATAAATATCATGTGCGTTTACCAAATCAAGAGATCACATTGTTAATAAAAAAATATGTTAACAGTTGGTTTATATCTCAACCATTTTTAAGTAAAATAGCAAATAGTTTATTAATAGGTGATTTTGCTAAATTTGAGGAAGCTTTAAAAGAAATTTTTGAGGATCCAGCTTATAGTGCCAGGATCTTTAGTGGTGGAGGGAGAGCTGCTAACGTTCTAGCTGTAGAAAAAGCTAAAGAATTTGTATACCAGTTTTTAATTATGACCGAACTGAAATGCATTAATCTAGTTGGTAATTCTGAATATGAAGTATTTGCTGAAATAGAAGATGTAAGCATTGGTAAAACTAGGCCTGATTTACTAGTAGTGAACCATAAGCAAAAATTATGTATAGTTGGTGAAATAAAGGTTTCATTTAGGGAAAATGAAGATTTAAAAAAATTAGCCAGGGATGTAGCATTAGCACAAATTGATAGGAATCAGTATGGTAAAAAATATCAAGAACAAGGTTATCAAATATTAAAGTTGGGCATAGCTTTTAAAGGTGATAATTTTGAACTTGCATATTAATAGAAATCATAGTTTTTTTATAAAGAATTACCACCTTATTGGGGATTTTCTAAGCTTAATTCGCCAGAATCGTAGTCGTAAGAGAATATTTCTGCATATCTTCCCCAACTAATTACAGTACGTAATATTTTTTCGGATTCTTCTTTACTAAAATTAATTTGTAGTTCTTCTAAAAATAGTTCTTTAAGTACTTTATGATCGACGTTTTGATCTAGAGTTTCTTTAATTTTATTGGCGATTGGTAAATATTTTAATAGGTGCTCTGCAAAAATTTGTTTTCTTTCTAGTAGATCGACTTCAACAAATTCTTTGCCACGTTCGGTAAGTTTTAATTCGCCATCAACAATTTTTACAAAACGTAGCATATCTAGTACTTCGGTAATTGGAAATAAATTATTTACATCTAAGTGTAACGATTCAGCTAAGGCTGGTAAGTTAATTTTACCTTCATCTTCGTGTTCTGGAGCTACCTCTAAGAACCCAGTTAATTCAGAAATATCAACTTCTGGAATTCTATAGCTAAATTCTGGTAAGGCTTTGTTAATAATTTGTTTATTTTTAACTTTTTCTATACTAATTCGGTTGCTGGTAGTCATTATGGTATAGATTTGATCTCGTAAATTTTGAAATTTTACAGATTTTGGATTTCTTGGGTATTTAAGATTAACAGAAATATCTGCTTGAATTTTACCTGGATCGTTAGAAAAAATAATTATTCTGTTAGCCATTAATAAGGCTTCTTCAATATCGTGAGTTACACAAACCATGCCTTTAATATTGGTAACTTGATCTTGCCATAAGTCTAGTAAATCGCTTCTTAAGTTATCTGATGTTAATATATCTAGCGCAGAGAATGGTTCGTCCATAATTAATAATTCTGGTTCAATAACTAGTGCTCTAGCAAATCCAACGCGTTGTTTCATGCCACCAGATAATTCTTTTGGGTAGGCAGATTCAAAACCATCTAAACCAATAGTATCTATAGCTTTTAGCGAACGTTGTCTTCTAATTTTTTTGGGGACTCCAATTGCTTCTAAGCCAAGTTCAACATTTTCTAGTACCGTAAGCCATGGCATAAGGGCAAAATTTTGAAAAACCATAGCGATCCCTTTCATAGGTTTAGTAATTATTTGACCTTTATAAGATACAGAACCTTGATCTGGTTGTATTAAGCCAGTAATGATACGTAAAAAAGTAGACTTTCCAGAACCAGATTTTCCTAAAACTGCAACAATTTCGCCAGAAAATAATTTAAAATCAATAGAATCTAGTACTAATAGTTGTTTTTGTTCAGCACTAGTAAAATACTTAGTTATATTGTTAGCATGTAATAATATATTATTTATCATAATGTTAATTAAAATTAAACCTAGAACTAGCTAGTTGATATAATTTTCTCCATACTAATTTATTAAACAACATTACATATATACACATTATACAAATACCTAGGGCTAATCGGCGAAAATCCCCACTATTAGTTTGTTCGGTTATGTAAGATCCTAACCCTAACGAAGTTATAGTATTGTCTCCCCATTTAACAAATTCTGCAACAATGCTAGCATTCCAACAACCACCAGCAGCAGTCATTGCGCCAGTTACATAAAAAGGGAATATAGCTGGCAGTATTACTTTTTTCCACCATAATATGCCTTTTAATCTTAACATTTGAGTGGTCAAAAAAATCTCTTTAGGAATGGCATTCATGGCTGCTATTACGTTAAACAAAATATACCATTGAGTACCTAGGATCATTAACGGGGCAGTATAAATATTTTTATTAAGGGAGTATTTCATTATTAAAATTATGACTATTGGATATAAAAAATTAGCCGGAAATGCTGCTAAAAATTGAATTATTGGCTGTAGTATTAAGCTAGCTTTTTTGTTTAATCCAATCCAAACCCCGATAGGAACCCATATTAAAGAAGCAAGTATTATTAAAA
>JBEKHL010000033.1:0-18774 GCA_050012295.1 Gammaproteobacteria bacterium | reverse complement strand
TCCCTTTAGTATTATGCTACAAACTAAATACATGACTAATACTAACACACTGGCCACACCACAATTAGAACCACAAGGAACCACAAATAATAGCTCTAATAATATAGATCTCTATGCTGCAGTGCACGATAAATATCATGCTTTTTTTAGAAAATTAATCGATGAATATAAATACAGCGATTTATTATTAGCAGATTTAAATGGCAATATTATTTACTCTACTAAAAAAAATATCGATTTTGCTTCTTCTTTAATATCTGGTGCTTTTTCTAATGCCGAAATTGCTAATGTATTTAATGCAACTAAGTACTCTAACCCTAACGAAGATTCTGTAGTGTTATCAAATTTTTCCGAATATTTGCCAGATTATCAAGAACCTGTATTATTTGTTGCAAGTAAAGTTCAAAATCTAGGAGTTTTAATCGCTAGTGTTGGATTATCATCAATAAATTCTTTATTAAAGTTACCAGATAATATAGCTAATACTTCTATCTATTTAATAGATCAAGATTTACATTTAATATCTAATCATAATCTTGAAAAAACTATAAATACCTTAGCAGCCAGAGAAGCAGCCGCCGGCAAAAAAGGATTTATAGAAGGTTTAAACACCAATAAAGCCATGGCTTTAAGTTATTTTGCTCCAATAGAAGATAGAGGTTTAAGCATCATAGTAGAAAGTAATAAAGATACAATTTTACAAAATTTATCTAAATCAATAACAAACATGTTAATATTTACTGGTGCAGTTATTCCAATATTATTATTTTTTGTATACACAATTTATTGTTTGTGTATAGAAAAAGCCGACAATAAACTCAATAAACTTAGTACTTTTATGCAAGTGGTACTGGCTAAAAAAGATCTTAATAGTCGAATTAATTTAAGCAGCACCGATGCTAATGGTATTGCAAATATTTTAAATAACATGCTTTCTTGGTTTCAAAATACTTTAGATCAAGTAGCATTTAAAATTAAGCAATTTATTAATAAACATAATGATTTATTTACTAATATTACCGATGTATCTAATCATATTCAGGAAAAACAACCATTAATTGATACTGCTAAAGACTTAGCTGCTAATCTCTCTAAAAATTCCGATCAATTACAAAACAATTTAGAACAACACTTTAATACTATTAATGCCCATAAAGAAGCTTGTTTAGCTTTAAATAGTTTAAACCTCCAAGCCAATCAAAAACAAAACATTACTAATTTAACTAGCGCAGTAGAATATATTTTAAGTATTTGTAACTTGGCAGATATGTTAGCTCTACATATCTCGTTAGAAGCCTCTAAGAAAGGCCATCAACAAGATAATAATTTTTTATTATTATCTAAAGAAATAAAGAAAATGGTAACTAGTTTAAAATCAAGATTAATCCAAATTAAAGATTCGTTTGATTCTTATATTCTCGAACACGACACTATAAACTCCTTTATTACTGAGTTCTCAGAAAAATTAAAGCCAATTAACTCTAGTTTAGAACAGCTGCTCGAAAGCCAAAAAACATTGTTAGATAATTCTACTAATACTCAAATAATAACTAATCATTTACAAACTAACTTGTTAGATTTAGAAACTAAGTATAACGTTGTTAACCAACAATTATTAACTCTTGTTGAAGATAATAATAAATTAAATGTAGAATTACAAATAGATGATTATTATCCTTTTAAAATAGTTGAGAATACTGCCAATTAAATAAGATGTACCCTATAGAAGTAGCAAAACCATTAGAAGAATTATCTGGTATAATAGAAAGAATTACTTTTTATAATGAAAGTAATGGATTTTGTGTACTCAAGATTCATCCAACTAACAACAAGCAAGGAGGGTTAATTACCGTAATTGGCTCAGCTTGTAATGTAACTGTGGGCGAATATGTTCATTGTAAAGGCAATTGGGTTAAAAATAATACGCATGGCTTACAATTTCATGCCAAAATTCTTACCTTAACTACCCCAAATACCCTAATTGGTATAGAAAAATACTTAAGTTCTGGGTTAATCAAAGGGGTAGGTCCTTCTTTTGCTAAAAGAATGGTAAGTACTTTGGGAGCAAAAGTATTTGAAATAATAGAAACAGATCCTAATAAACTACTAGAAGTACCGGGGATTGGCGCTAAACGTTACCAAAAGATTATAGCTGCTTTAGATAGTCAAAAAGAAGTCAGAAAAATTGTAGTATTTTTACACGAACATGGCATCGGTACCGCTCGAGCAGTCAAGATTTATAAAACCTACAAAGAACAAGCTATTACTAAAATTAAAGAAAATCCTTATAGATTAGCATTAGAAATTCACGGGATTGGCTTTAAAATAGCAGACGGCCTAGCTTTATCTTTAGGGATCCCTAAAGATTCGGTTATTCGCGCAGAAGCAGGAATCAGATTTATACTACAACAATTTGTAACCGATGGAAATTGTGCCATGGGCTTATCAGATTTAATTAGTGCTGCAGAACAACAACTAACCATCCCGGTAGAAGTTATTAACAATGCAGTAGAAAGAGAAATGCTAGCTAAACGAATAGTCCTCTCCTCTGATCAAACATTAATATATTTAAAACATATGCACACAGCAGAGTGCTATATAGCAAAACAAATTTTTTTATTAAGTCAAATTAAACCATATTGGCATAATTTAATAGATCTAGAGCAAGAAATTATTAACATAGAAAAATATTCTAAAATTAAATTTTCTAATTCACAATTGCTAGCTATTAAAACTGCCATCGTCCATAAAATAATTATTATAACTGGTGGCCCAGGGGTAGGAAAAACTACAGTAGCTAAAACTATCTTACATATTATCGCTAATAAAACCAATAAAATTCTACTTTGTGCCCCTACTGGTAAAGCCGCTAAACGTTTAAGCGAATCTACCAACATGCCAGCTATTACTTTACATAGAATGTTAGCTTTTGATCCTAAAGCTAACAAATTTAAATATAACGAAGATAATTTATTAGATGTTAAATTAGTCTTAGTAGACGAAGTTTCGATGATCGATTTACTAATGTTTTCTAATTTATTAAAAGCACTACCACTAGAATGTGCATTGATTTTAATGGGAGATGCCGATCAACTACCATCGGTAGGATCTGGCGCAATATTGGCTGACTTAATGGGATCAGACTGTATTAGAACTGTTAAACTCCAAGAAATTTTTAGGCAATCTGCAACATCACAAATAATTATTAATGCTCATAGAATAAATAATAGCTGCCTACCATTTTTAGAAAACCAAAGCAATAACGAAAAACAAGATTTTTATTTTATTAAACTGCAAAACCCTAACGATTTGCCAAATAAATTATTACAGGTTATAGAACGCATCGAACAAAAATTTGCTTTTAAATTTAAACAAGATATTCAAATATTATCTCCAATGAATAAGGGTTTAGCTGGGGTTATCTCATTAAATAATTTATTGCAAAAAAAATTCAATATTAACTCGCAAAATTCTAAAAATCTTGTAACTAGATTTGGTAACGATTTCGCAATTGGCGATAAAATTATTCAATTAATCAATAATTATGATAAAGAAGTTTTTAATGGCGATATTGGCATTATAGATTCTATAGATTTTGAAGACACTAGTTTATTAATTAATTTTGATGGTCGATTAATTAATTATGATTTTGATGAATTAGACGAGATCTCGTTAGCCTATGCTATTACTATTCATAAATCCCAAGGCTCAGAATACCCAGTTATTATTATTCCAATTTGCTTACAACACTATAATCTATTACAAAAAAACTTAATTTATACTGGGGTAACTAGAGGTAAAAAATTAGTAATATTAATTGGAGAACTTAAAGCTTTAGCAATCGCGGTAAAAAATGTAAATTGCAAACAACGGATCACTACGTTAAAAGATCGAATTAAAGAGAAGTTTACAGAATCGTTTAATATTTAGTATACATAGTTGATTTCTACTGATCTTTTACTACAAGATAATTTTTCCAACCAATCGATTTAATTTCATCTATTGTTACCTCTTCAGTTTCATTATACCTATTGGATATGTTCTCACTATTTCTAATAACCCTTGTCCTCCACAATCTGGACAATTACCTATATGGTTTAGGTTCATAATTTACCTCAAAATTAAATTTATAATTCGACGGAAAACGCGGTGTGCATCCAGAAGGATATGCAGTCATAATTTTATTTGTACCGGTTTAAGATGTTATAATTAAAATTATGTTATACCTTCGATGTTATATTTTTCTTTAAACTTTTTCAATAAAATTTTATCAACCATGTTTGGTATATCTGGATTTAATTTTTTTGCTGGCCACATATGAATAGGGACTTCCATTATTTTTAGAATAGAACCGTAAGCACATTGTTTATGCCAATCATCATAAGCAATGTTTGTTATAGAACCATACAAATACATAGCAATTTGTTTACGTAAAACGAAATCAACTTTATCTATAACGCCCCATAAACTAGCAGCTGCAAGGCCTCGTACATTACCATAAGGATCACTTTGAGCCATATTAAGTACTTTTTCAGCATGTTCATATAATTTCATACGAGCAGCAACACAACTAACCGCAAGTTCTCTAATAAAATCATCTTCATGATCTAATTGCTTGACTAAGCAAGGTATGAGTTTCTTTAATGTTTTATTATTTGGTTCTTCTACAAGCATATCAGTCGCCATCACGATTGCTTCCTCTGGTTTATCATTATTTTCTATATACCAAATTAAATCATTTAAGGTTTGTTGACTTAAAGAGTCCTGATTTATATATTCTTGCCAAATATTATCTAAGTTTTGCATCATGTTGCCCTTGGTTTTGGATAATTTGGTGGTTGTGGTGTGCTAGTTCTTGGTACAAATTGTTCTGTATGATCTAATAATTTGCTAGCTTTTGATAATTCTGTTTCCAAAGCATTACGTTCAACCATTGAGCATTCAGAATGACTCAATCTAGCGTTAAGATCTTTTAGGTGTTTGAGTAGACCATTTTGAGCAGCTTCTACTTTCGTCACATGATCAAAAACAACCCCTTTTTCAATAGCTAAATCAATTTGCTTTCCTTGTAATTCAATTTTAGCGGCATTTAAAGTAGTTTGGTCTTTAGTTTTTCCAGCACGTTCAAATAATTCTGATTTATAACGATCAGTTTTACCTAATAGTCGTTGAGTTTCTCTAGATAATTTGGTTGTCGTTGAACTACTGCTACTTGCTGTTTGAAGAGAACTACTAGTACTTTGAAGTTTAGATGTGTCTACCCTTAAATTTGGAGAAGATACAATACCTTGTTGTTCTTTTGTTAATTTCATTTCACTATGATTTTGTAAAATATGTTGCTTTGCGTTAGCGCCACCTTTATATTTGATTGCATCCCAATCTAATGCATTTATTGGTTTATTTAAACTTGAAGCTTTTCTTACATCAAAAAGTTTAAGCATTCCGCCCTTAACACCATCAATAGCTTTACCAGTTAATGGCCCAGCAATTCCACCAACTACAGCGCCAATGCCGGCATTTTGAAATCTAGTAGATAATAAACCATCGTCTGTAGGCTGTAATCCACCAATAAAACCGCCAGCTGCTGCTGAGCTTGCTGCTAGTCTCCACCCTCTTACTCCGGCACCAGCTGGAACAACAGAATACAGCAACATATCTGTACCAAATTCTCCTACCTTACCAGAAACAGATTGTGCAACTGGAGTGCTACTATATAATTGTTTATCTTTGTTAATTTCTTGAGTATATCTATCAGAGGTACCTGGTTGAACTAATCCAAATTTTTCTCCAACTATACAACATCCTTGCTTTATACCTTGCCCAACATTTACAAAAGAACGACCAGAACCAATAAGAAGGCTGTCTAATAAACCATCTTCTAAATAATTAGAAACTCCTGTACTACTTACGCTACTACTAGTATTGCTCATACTGCTAGTTACAAATTCATCCCCATAAGCTGCTGGCATAAAAAAATCCAATGCTGCATTTCCAAATCTTGCTGCCAAACTTGATTGTGGCTGTTGAAACACCACAAGCTGGTTGTTGTTGGCTGTTGCATGCCGATTTTCTATCATTGGAACATTTGCTGGTGTCCTTGGTTGTAAAGCATCAGCACAAGGATGTTTTATTCCTGGCAAATCAAGCTTATATCTACCAGTTTTACTAAAACTTAACACTTGTGATTTATCCCAATCTCTACAAAATAAATCACTTGAAGGATCTCCAGATAGCCTTTGTACCATTTTACGTATATCCAAATCTCGCATTATATTATTACCATACCATTTGGCTTGGTTATTTAGCATTATATTCCATTCTACAGTACGGTAACCATTAGTTTGTAATTGGCCTAATCTAGCCTGACAATCAAATTTAGTATTTACGACACTTTGATTTGAATAAATTGTTAATGCATCAGAAAATTTAGGTTTAATTGGCGATACTTCACGATTTAACGAATAAAATAAATCATGTTCTGCGGTTGCCTGCCAAGCCTGAACTTCTCGTCTAAATTCTTTAAATTGATCTTGCAATGCAGTTAAGTTGCTTGTTTGTTCTTCTAGTGTTAGATTATTAGTAGTTTGATCTGTTCTAACATTTAGATTAAAACCCTTGTTTGGTTGCTCACCAGCTAAATTAAACATACCCTCTAACCCAAACTTGTCTTTGCCATTTATCAGTCTTTCTAAAGATCTTAAACTAGTAGCTGCTAACGAAGTTTGCACAGCTTCTACAATATAACTACTAACTCCAGCAAGTAACCCTCCAGAAAAATAAGCTGCTGCTCCAGCAATAACTGTAGTAAAAGCGTTTATAATTCCAGAACTACTTGAATGCTTTATTTGCCTTAACTGTATTTCTAATGATTCACTTATTTGTTGCAGCTTATTACGGACTGCTTGCTCAATAGCCTGTGCTTCTATCTGATACTGCTCGTTAACTTTAGTTTTCTCTTCGGCTTCTCGTACGTTAATTTCAGCTAATTGAGAATCTTTGTCGTTATTTAAAGTCGTTATATAAGTATCATATCTGGTTTTATAATCACTTAGTTCTGTTTCTGCTCGTTGGACAAGTTCGCTATAAGCTTTTTGTACAGCCTGCTGCTTTTGATCATGCTCACTAGTTAAATCACGCAACGATTGCTCATATTTAGCATAAATATCCTGTTTAACTATAGCTACTTTATCGTACAATATATTATTAAACTCTAACGATTGTGCATATGTTTTTGTATGTTTTTTGTTATCTTCTTGATAGGAGCTAGATAGTATTTGACTATCACGATTATGCATAGATTGTAGTAAATTAAGTACTTCACTATCTGCTATATTAAAATCATTATTTTGATTTATATTGTCAGTATTACATAATACATGAAAAAATCGTTGGTATTTGTCAAATTCTGAATCACTAATTAATTTTAGGTTAGATAATTGCCGTAAATAACCAACTAATAAACTATAATTTTTAGATTTAGGAACGTCTGTTTCAATTGGTTGTTTTAACTGCTTATATGCATCTATACAATGCATATGTAGCATCTCGTCTTCAACTTGTCCCCATAAACGTTCTAATGCTAATTTATTATACCCATAATAATCTTGAGTTTTTTTCGCTAAATTAGTTACATCTTGAGAACATTGTTCCAACCGCTGTTCATCATTTTGCTTGTTTAATATTAAATTGGCTTTACGTGCATTAAAGCCCTTGGTGACTTCTCTAACACATTGTTCTCGCGAAATGTTTAAATTATCTAAAGTATTTCTGTATTCTTCCTGTTCTTGGTTATAGCTATCGTTAGCTTTGGATGATTCTGTTTGATGCCATAAAGTTATCTGTTCTCTAGCTTGGGTACAAACGGTAACAATTTGTGCTAAGTTATTTTCTTTTCGTATTCTTGCCTCTTCTAGTTGTTGGGCAGCTTGTTGATTTGTAGCATTCTGCTGGGCTTCTGCTAATTTTTCTGCTTCTCTTTTCACTTTATTTGAATGAAAAGTGTTCATCCACAAACCCATATTAATAACCTCCATTTCGATTCTTTAATTAAAATTAAATTAAAGAATACCCATCCAAATCCTAAATAAACATAGTATTTTTGTTAAAAAAAATACTATTTAACAGGTTATGTGGTTGTTTTTTCGTTGTCAAGGAAATATTTAATTAGTATACTAGAAGTTTTAATTAGGTAGGTATTGGGTAAGTTTAGATCACTTTAATTTGCAGCAAAATCCAACAATTGATATATACGCCCTATAAAATAAAACGGTATTGATAACAATTGATATTTTATTGAACCCTCAGAATGAAAATTTATTTCCACATTAGTTTTAGTTGGTACATCTGAGTTTATTCTAATTGCAACACCAAAATTTTTTAATTTCATAAACAAATGCAACGATTTTAAACTACCAGTACTACCAGCTTTTACTTCTATCGGAATTACAGTATTACCATATTGAATAATATAATCTATCTCTGCGCTAGAACCAGGTGTCTCTCTATTCCAACAATATAATATTGGTTCCACATAAAAAGGATTAATTGTTCTTAATAGTTGTCCAACTACTTGTTCGGCAATGCCACCATTATTAATAATAGTAAATTGATTTATGGTATTAATTTTATTTAAATGTAACCCTAACGCACCACTACATAAACCAACATCTAAAAAAATTTCTTTAAAATATTTTTCTTTAATTTCAGCAGCTAATGGAACTCCATTTGCTGCGCTACCATATACACGATGACTTACTCTAGCCTTTTCTAATAAAGCTAGCATTTTTTTCATAGCGCTAGACTGAACTTGTTTATTAACTCGGCTAAATACAAACTTTTGCCCAAGCATTTTAGGAATATAAACAAATAATTCCTCTAATTGAGTAACTGCAATACGCCCACTATATTTAGCAAAATCATTTCTATAAGTTGCTAATAAATCTTGCTGTATTTGATTGATCAGATCTAAAGAATGCTCACTAGCCCAATTGGCAACTACAGCTGGTAACCCTCCAATAAATAAATATTCTTTAAATAATGCCATTAATTGTTCATGAATAGCAGATGGTACTTCAAAACTAAAATCATACTTACATAAATATTCATATAAAACATATTGATCTTGCGCTAATAAAAACTCTTCAAATGATAACGGTTCTAAATACATATAACTAATACGTCCAACTGGCATACTAAAGGTATGCTCTTGTAAAACAAATTCTAATAGGGAACCAGCAGCGATAACCGGTAAACTAGGCAAATCCTCGGCAAACCATCTTAATTTACTAAATAGTTGCGGCACAGCTTGGATTTCATCTAAAAATAAAAGATATTTCTCTGGATCTATTTTTTTCCCAAATAGCGCGCCTACTTGTAATAATATTATGTTAGGATCGTTAGATGTAAACAAACTTAAATAGGATGGTTGTTTTTCAAAATTAAGCTCAATTAGCTGGCGACCACATAATTTTGCAAAATGTCTTACTAACCAAGTCTTACCAACTTGTCTGGCGCCACGAATAACCAATGGATTACGGTTTTTTGACAATAACCATTGCTTTAAATAATTGGTACCGGTTCTTTCCATAGATTTATTATAAACTAATATATGAACAAGTAAAGAAAACAGACGGTTGTTTTATGGTGCAAGTAAAGAAAACAGACGGTTGTTTATAGGCAAGTTTAGCGGAGTGCTTCAAATAATATCTAGTTTATTAATAATATTATTTAAATAATCCCAATAATTTAATAATTCTTTACACATTAGCATATAATCATTAATGGCTTTTACTTGTAATACTGGATTACGTTTAAATTATTTAGACGTTGTTCTGTAAACGGAAAAAGATCGCTGGTTCTTCTTAATGCCATTTTAATCCGTTCGACATGTATCTTACAATTTGCTAATTCTTCTTGTAAAACTACCAAATCGTTATTAATATTCATAACAACCACAATAAATCACCGTTAAAATATTTACTTACTTAAAAATAGAGTTTTAAATCTCCCCTGCTTCGCTTCGCTCAGCAGACCCTCTTTAATAAAGAGGGTGTTATTTGACGTAAACAATTTATCTTACGTAACAAAATAATATATAACAAATTTAATGGTTTATATTAAAATTTTTTATTATAAAATCGTAATTATTATGCTGCTTTATAATAAAAATTTAAAACAGACTGCTAGAAAACTTCGTTCAAACACCACCAATGCAGAAAATATACTATGGCGGTATATTAGAAAAAGCCAAATTTACGACATTCGATTTTGTAGACAAAAAGTTATAGGAAATTATATTGTTGATTTTTTTGCTCCAAGTATAAATTTGGTTATTGAAGCAGATGGTAGTTACCACGATCTTTTAGAACAACATTATCAAGATCAAGAACGAGATATTTATTTAAACACATTAGGAGTTTTTGTATTAAGATTTAGTAATCAGCAAGTAGAAAATGAAATTCAAACAACAATACAAACAATTAATAATTGTGTATTAAAAATGAAAACGTTAGCAACTAATAAATCTCACAAATAATACCCTCTTTAATAAAGAGGGTCGCCGAGCTTTGCTCGGCGGGGAGATTTAAGTCAAAAAAAAACCGCGCTACTTAGCGCGGTATGAGTGGAGTGATTTTAACTTAAAACTTAGCAGCTATATTAATATTGAATTTAGTTTTCCAGTGACTGGTGTTGTCATCGTAAACTGAATTTGCAAAAGTATCTTGAGTAGTAATGCCATAATTACTGTAACCATTACCGCCTATGTTATAAATATTAGGCGCCCCATTTGGTAACAGCTCTTGCCCAATACCAACCATATTTTTACCAGTAATAGCTTCTGCAGTTATAAATAATGGCCCAGCATTAAATTTAAAGCCAACTATATTCAATTTAGTATTATTCTTGGTAGCTTTGCCGCTTAATATACTGTAATCATCATATACTGTAACTTCTTCGATCTTGCCCCAAGACACTGGGATCTTATAACCTAAGCCAGCTGCAAAAATATTAGCTTTCTTAGGAATGGTATATAATACCCCATCTTTACCTAATTGAATGGTATCTAATACAACAGGAGCGCCAGTACCGGTATCTACACCACCTTTATATTTAGGCGAGAAACCATATGGTAAATATTGTAACTGTACAATCCATCTATCTAAATAAGCATTAGCATGTAATGCCCCAGCCCATTGGCTGCCTCTAGCTGTAGAAATCCCATTATAGACTTGACCCATTCTACCAGACAACCCAACTTCTACTTTGTGATGTTCATTAAAATGATGAGTATGTACTACACGAGCAGCTAATTGCACGCCATCTTCGTTATTTTGTGCATACCACCCACTAGGAAGGTTTATATCATTTAAAGCAGCACTATTATAATATTCATTATTGATAACATTTTGTGACATAGGAACATTATAATACCCGGTAGTTAACTTTGGATAATAAGTTGAAGCATTATTAGGGCTTACTAAACTATTTTTACCAAGCTGTACCTGTACATTCCAAGGGGAATCTAAATATACCATTTTAAGACCAGTCTGATAGTTTTCACCCATTCCTGCATAAAAAGGAAGATTGTGCCAAAAACTAAAGCTGTCTTCGTTACCAAAAGGAACTCTGGTATTACCAACTTTACCTATAACATCATTACTAAATTTATGACTAACATAAGCTTCTCTAAATTCGCCATATGTACCAGAACTATTAGTAGAAACCATGTTTACTAACATACCCTTAAACCAGGCATATTCTATATTATAATTTAATTCTTTTACTTCTCCGGATAAACCAATTTTAAATTCATTAAAACGCCAATCACCATATTGTCTAGCATCATGAACTTTATTTACACCAGTATCATCAAAAGAATAGTTAAATGCTCCAACCCCATGAATCTTAGGGTGACTCATACTCTTGTGGTGCTGTTTAGCATGTTCTGCTTGTACGTTCGCCAAACTAATAGTTGGTAAAGTTATTAATCCTAGGATTGCAAAATATTTTGCCTTTAATGGTAAATGTTTTTTCAAAATCATGGTTCGTCCTTGTCCATATATCCAAATGTTGTTGAAAGACTTTGATGATAGTTTAGTAGAATATACAGATAATACAAATTAGCTAATGGTTAAATTTAAACAACTTAAAAATTTAATTTATTTGTTGGCGGGAATATCAGCAATTACGTTTAGCGCGTTCTCGGAAAACACTTGATTTACGTCAAACAAAATTACTATCTTTTCATTTAAAACAAACATGTTTTTTATAAATTCAGATTTAATTTTTACATTTAAATCTGGCACATGTTCTAAAGATTCTGGCGGTATTTCTACTACATCTAAAACATCATCTACTAAAACACCAAGATTAATTACCTGATTTTTAAAAACATAATTAATAATTACTGCGGAAGTTTTTTTGGTAATTACAGTAGTAGTTTGTCCCAAATACAAATTAAAATCTATAATCGGTAAAACCTTGCCTCTTAAATTTAATAATCCATGAATATAAGACGGCAAATTAGGTATTTTAGTTGGACGTTGATACTCTATAATTTCAGAGACATTACCTATAGCTACTCCATATAAATTTTGATCTAATGAAAAAATTAAATATTTATTATTATCTTCTTCTGTAGTTGTCATATCATAGCTCCAGATAGATGCTTATGTTTTTCTATTACATTAGCAACTAAACCAGGAATATCTAAAATAACAGCAATTTCCCCTCCACCTAAAACTGCCGTGCCATTAATCCAAGGTAAATCGTTTAAGATCTCTGGCATAGGTTTTATAACTGTTTGGATCTCTCCTTGTAAATCATCTACTATAATTCCTATCTTATAATCAGTGTATTGAACGATAATAAGTGTATTTGGTACTCCAAAACCATTTTGCACACCCCAAAAATCACTTAATATTATAACAGGAAGGATTTTATTCCTAAGATTTAAATAACCTTGACGCTTAATCGATTTATGTTCTTCTGGCATTATTTCTACACATTCTATTACATTCCATAACGGCACCACACATAAAAAATCTGCTGTCTTTATTAATAATCCTTCAATAATAGCTAAACTAAGCGGTAGCCTAATTGATATTGTAGTACCTTGCATTTTTTTTGTTTTAATATTTATGCTACCGTGTAACTTTTCAATTTCTTTTTTAACTACATCCATACCTACACCACGACCAGAAATATCTGTAATTTGTTCCGCCGTTGAAAAACCAGGCTCAAAAATATAAGATAAAATTTCTTGTTCAGATAATTCGGTATCTTTTGCTACCATTCCTAACGAAACGGCTTTTTGTTTCACTCTATCAAGATCTATTCCTCTACCGTCATCAGAGGTATTTATTACCACTTCACCATTTTCCTGGCAAGCTTGTAACGTTACTAATCCGCAAACCGGTTTACCTACAGCTACCCGTTCTTCTGGTGAGTCTATTCCATGATCACAAGCATTTCTAATTAAATGTAATAACGGATCGTTTATTTTTTCCATAATAATTCTATCTAATTCGGTATCTTCCCCTAACATTTGCAATTTAATTTGTTTGTTTTTTTGAGTGGCAACATCTCTAACTATTCTATTAAATTTAGAAAAAATTTCTTTTATTGGTAACATTCTTAATTGCAAGCTTAAATCTTTCAGTTTTTCAATTAATTCCGAAAGCTTTTCTGAATTAACCGATAACTTCATATAATCAACCTCTTGTTCTTTAATTAAATTATTTATATACGATTGAATAATAACTATTTCTCCTATTAAATTAATTATCTCATCTAATTTACCAGGATCTATTTTTATAAAATTACTTAAAATGGCATTAGTAATACTAACATTATTAACGCTAGGCTCTGACTTTGATTCTGGCTTTAGTTCTTTAATTAATTCTTGAGTAGCTGCTTTAATAGGATCTTGTGGAATTTTTTGAGTTTCTTGAATTGGTTGAATAATATTATTATCAGCCGTATCAGCATTACGAAGTTTATCCAATAAAGATTGCTTACGCGCTACTAATTGAGGATTAATGTTTTTACTAATACTTCCTTCTAACAAACCAGACAAACAATCAACTGATTCTAATAAAACCGCTACTTTTACTTTGCTTAAGGAAGATTTATTTTCTCTAACAGTAGCTAATAAATTTTCTATTTCATGAGCAAAACCGCTAAGTTCAGTAAATCCGAACATGCTAGCTGCTCCTTTTAAAGTATGAGCCGATCTAAAAAGATCGTTAATTAAGTCTGCATTCTGTGCTGCTTGTTCGGTTGGATTAATTTGTTCGATTTTTAATAATACTTCCTCCATTTTAGCTAACAATTCTTTAGCTTCGGTAACGAATGTTGCTATAATAGATCCACTGAAATCCATAATTACCTCAATCAGATGGAGGAATTAAATCAATTTGTTTTTGTTGGGTTACTTTGAAAAAAGCAATTAAATCTTTTAGATCTTTAGTTTTTTTAGCAATTTCTTGAGCAATATTTGCTAAATCTTGTGCTGCAGAAGCATTTTTTTTAGTTTGCGCATCTATTACCCCCATGGTTTTATCTATTTGTTGTACTGCAACAGATTGATTTGCTGACAAAGAAGCAATTTCATGTACCGATTCTGCAGTTTGAGCAATTACCGGAACAATTTTATTTAAAAATCTTTCAGCTTCTGTTGAAATATTAGTGCTTTTTTCTGCCAAAACACTAATTTCCTGAGCGGCTATTTGAGTACGCTCCGATAACTTTCTAATTTCGGACGCAACCACAGCAAACCCTTTACCCTGCTCTCCAGCCCGAGCTGCTTCTATTGCAGCATTTAATGCCAACAAATTAGTTTTATAAGCAATATCATCTATAATGCTTATTTTATTAGTAATAGATTGCATAACAGAAATAGTATTACTTATGGCGTTACCACCTTGCTTAGCATCATTAGAAGCATTGGTAGCGATATTCTCGGTACCTTTGGCACTGGCTGCATTTTGAGTAATAGAAGAATTAATTTGATCTAACGTAATACAAGTTTGATCTACACTGGAAGCCTGAAACGTTGCGGCATCACTTACTGATTTGGCAGCAACACTAATTTTGGTTGCTAATTCTAACAACATCTCCATTACAATTCCAATATTTAATATTACGTGTTGTAGTTTATCCAAAAATCCATTTAATGCTTTAGCAGTTTTACCAATTTCATCATCACTTCTTATGTAAATTCTCTTGGTTAAATCCCCATCACCTAATAATAAATCATTAGCCGAATCTAGCATGTGTTTAACTGGTCTAGTAATTACATAATGAGCAAATACTAACGATACTATAGATGCCAAAGCTAGCAATCCTACCGTAAATACTAAAAACTCTTTTCGTAATTGTTCTATTGGATAAAAAGCCTCTTTAGCATTTATTTCACTAATCATGCCCCACTTAACTCCATTAATTTCTAACGGTTTATATGCAGACAATACTGTTTCACCGAAAGTATTTGTTGTCATTTCATTACCAGAAGTACCATTTATACTTTGCACTGCCGCCTTAGTTCTTACTGGATATAAGCCAATAGCACTATTATACCTATTAATTAACTCTAACATTCTTTTAGATTGACCGTCACTAAATCCAGCTTTATATAAAGAACTTAAAAATTTTTCTTTGTTTTCTATTAGCCCGCGAGGCTCGTTGCGAATGGTATAATCACTAGCTACTAAATATGTTTCTCCAGATTTACCAAACCCCATGTTATTCCAAGCATTTTTATTAGTCATAATGGCATTAATTTCACTATGCGGCATTCTAAGTACTATTATACCAATTTGTTCCTTACCATCAAAAATTGGTACAGCTTCAAACGCATTAAATGCGTTAAATAATGGATAATATGGTTTAAAATCTGTTAGTTTAGTAGGATTATTCTCATCAATTGCATTAGCCGCTATAAATACTTCATAAAGATTAGTGTTTTTATAAGAATCATTTAATATTGAAGAAGCAAAATCTATTTCTTTTGAGACACTATAAACAATGTTGCCGGTTTTATGATCTACAAAAAATAAATCTTCATACCCAAAACTACGAATATATTCATAAATAGCAGCATGATACATACTATGAACTTTAGAATAAGAACTACCATCTCCAGAATCAATTAGCTTTTTCTTATTATCAATTACATTTTTGTTATTACTAATATATAAATATTGCGCAAATTTAGCGCTTAATTCTGTTGGTTGATAATATTCTGCTTTTTGTAATTGGGTAGTAAATTGAGCTAATCTTGGCAGATATTCGTTTAAATAATAATTATTTAATGATGAATTAACTTCTGTAATATTTATTTTCCCACCTAATTCTTCTGGTAATTTATAAAATGAAGCTTTAAAAGCTTTCATGGCCTCTATAATCATTTGGTCTCGAGAAAATGTGATTAATTGTCGGTTAATCAAATCAAAATAAGACTCTAATTGTGTTGCTTTTATTTCTCTAGTTGAGATCAATTGATTAAAAATTGCTTTTTGTAAGAAATTTTTAGCAGTAAAATACGACGTATATGCTATCGCCATAATAGCAATAAATGTTACTGACACTAAAGCCAGTAATACCTTACTACCTATCTTCAAATTCCTGATCTTAACCACCAATTTACTCCTTTTTCTTATATGGAATTAACGACCAAATTAATAAAATCTTTATTTTTTATAATAATTTATGGTATATATTGATAATATTTATTATAGGTATACAGATGGGTCAGTTGAATTCAACACTAAATTTAGCTCTAGATTTTCAAAATAATATTTTAAACAAAGTGTCCAGATCTTTTGCGTTGACCATACCGCAATTACCAGGACAACTAAAAATCTCTGTAGCAAACGGCTATTTATTGTGTAGAATCACCGATACTATAGAAGACGATATAAATCTTTCTATAGAACAAAAAGCTTATTTTCACGAAAAATTTATAGATGTTTTAAACGAACATTTTGCTCCAGAACAATTTATTCAAGAATTGCATCCTTTATTGTCGGAACAAACCGCTATAGATGAAAAGCTATTAATTCTAAATTTACCAAAAGTATTATATGTCACTAAAAATTTACCATTAGAAAGTCAAATTTCTATAATCAAATGTGTAACTATAATGAATCGTGGAATGTTAGAGTTTGAAAAAATTATTAATATAAATGGATTAAAAAATTTATTAGAATTAGAAAAATATTGTTACATAGTAGCTGGCGTGGTAGGCGAAATGTTAACAGAATTATTTTGTACACACCTTAATCTATCTATAGAATATAAAAACAAATTAATGCCACTCGCTCGCTCTTTCGGCCACGCCCTACAAATGACTAACATTTTAAAAGATCGCTGGAGCGATTACGCTAGAAAAATTTGCTACCTACCAAAAGAACTTTTTGCACAGCTAGATTTTAATGCTCTATTAAATAATCTTGCTAACAACAATATAAATAATAATATAGACTTTATAAATAATATAAAAAAATTAATTAATCTTAATATAAAGCATTTTAAAAATGCTTTATATTATATTTTATTAATTCCTAAACAAGAAACTGGTATACGTAGATTTTGTTTGTGGGCAATAGGGATGGCAGTTCATCTTTTACAAAATATCAACAAAAATCCTGGGTTTACTGATGTTGCGCAAATAAAAATTTCTAGAACCAAATTAAAAAGAATAATTTTAATAACTAATATTGCCGAAAAATCTAATTATTTATTAAAATTATGGTTTAAGACTGCAACAACAGGGTTAGCATAAACCATCCCCCCCCCCGCGCAGATCAGTTCATCTTTATGCAACTAGTAGGCATATTTGGGCTACTATCATAGAAATCCATCGTGTTTTTAATAAGATCATCTACACATATTTTTTTACGCTTAGTAAAAGAAAGTAATATGGTGTTTCTTTTTCTTTTTAGTTCATTTATATTGCTTTCTATACAACTTTTAACATGACTATTTGCACCTTCATCTAATAATCGATGCCTGTTTACTTGTTGCAATACCTTTAGTGTAGCGCTCCAATTTTTTGCTACAGCAGACAAAACATCCGGATCCGTATTTGGATGATTGATTATTGCAGTCAACATTTCTACCGTCGTATATGGATGTCTTGCCATAGCAGTTAAAACAAATGCAGATATATTTACATTTGGATGAGTCATTATTACATTTAACATTTCTCCCGTCATATGTCTATTTGACGCTATAGCCGGTAAAATCATCGCCTCCCCAGAACCCACATCTGGGTAATTTGCTATTGCAGTTAACACTTCTGCCGTTACTTGCGCACTTGTTGCTACAGCAGACACAACATGCGAATCCGTATTTGGATGATTGATTATTGTAGTTAACAGATCTGCAGTTATATTTGGATTATTTGCTATATCCTCCAAAGCTGTCGAATTCGTATTTGGATCATTTATTGTTGTAATCAACATATCTAAATCTAACATAGCTTTTCCTTTTTTATTTTATGTTAACACAATAACTTGCGTAAAACAAGGCGCTCAACCTAACAGCAGGCCCAGATCATCTTGTATGTTGCAACAGGGGTGCGACTAAAAGTGTAACTTTCGTTCATTTTATCATCCACCCGGCAGCTAACGCTGCCACCCTCCTTCGAAGCGAACTATCGTATGCACACATCTTTTTAGTTAACTCATTGGCTATTTAGTGTATTATCACATTAATAATTTTTATAATAATTTTTATTAGTGGAGATTTTGAGCAATGAGTAGTATGGTT
>JBEKHL010000032.1:0-18793 GCA_050012295.1 Gammaproteobacteria bacterium | reverse complement strand
ATATAATCACCATGTAGTCCATTAACCAAGTAAGAGTTAGATAATCTTTAATTCCAATACCAAAAACTTATACTGGTCAAGCAACTAGAACCAAATTAATTAGGTTGCCTGTTTCTATAACACTATCAGTTTTTCCTAGTTAACACAATAGTATTGTTGGTAACTAGAAAAAATCAATTTTATTTGTTTTGGTATTGAAGGGCGGTTTAGTATTTGCGCTATCTTCAAACTAAAAAATAATGGCGTTTTTTTTGAGATGGAACAATCGGATCTTCAATTATGGATATGTTTTTACTTTTTGCAATTTGAGTTAATTGTTGTTGTTGCATTTCATTTAAATTATTCTTAGTTATATCAATAATTTTTAGATTATGACATTTTGTTATTGTATTACATAAAGATTGGAAAGCTTCTGCTTTTAAGGCACCAAGATTATTATTAGATAGATCAAGTTTCTGTAAACCATGACATTTTTCTAGTTCTTTACACACAGTTTGGAAATTGGTTGAATTTAGTGAATCTAGACATATAGATGCAAGATTAAGCATGGTTTGAGGATAGTATTGTGATAACACATTGTTTAAAATACTGGATTGGTTGGCATATAAAGCATTAATTTTTTCATTATATACAAGGAGCATTATCCAAGAACGTTTACGTTCTTCAAAAGTAGATTTAAGTTCAACGGTCAAATATTCATCTATTGGATTATAATATTCTTGTAACATATAATTGGATATCCCTTGATTTAATAAATAAAAAAAGAATTCTAATAGCTTTTTATGTAATAGTAAACTTTAGAAAATATATTTAAAAAATATAAGTTTGCATCTGATTTCAAGCTGTCCGAGAATCATTTTTTGAACTACGTGTTTGTAGCTCAATTTATGCTCCATAGTTTAATTCCTCAATTTCGGTAATAGCTAAGCCAGTACATTCTGAGATATCTTCGATAGATATATCTTTTTTTAGCAGATTTATAGCTATATTTATAGCTTTTTTAATTTCACCTTTAGCTTCTCCTTTAGCCATTCCGTCGTTATAGCTTTTAGTAATACTTTTATCCATAATGGCATTATAATCTCGGTCTCTTTTAATTATTGCTTCATATGCCGCCAATTCTTCTTCTGACCAGTAAAATGTGTATAAAGCTTCGTATGCTCGTTTTATAATGGAATCGTTACCTATAATTTCCGGCAAATCTGATCCGCTAGTTTCTTCGGCATATTTAAAAAAGTAACACCATTTATCTATTATGGTAGCTAATTGTTCTTTTGATTTATTAAATTTTGCTAATTCCAAGAAAGTAAAAGAGAAATCTTTTAAATCATGTTCGTTAGTATGTTTATCTAAAATTACGTGATCAGATTTAAATTCTTTTTTATCTGGAAACATTACAAAATTAGTTATAGCTAAAAATATTATTTCTTTAAGAGTATGATATTTATCTGATACGTTTAATTGGGAGCTATAAGCTTTAGCAGCATAATATTGTGCTCTTTTTATAAAATCTACTCCATCTGCTACTTGCATTTCTACTATATATTGATTACCAATATCATCGGTGCACATAATATCTACAATGCTAGTTTTTTTTATAGCTATTTTGGGATCTTGTATTGTTTTTAGAAACGTTACGCTAGTAATTGGTTTGCCTTCTTTAAATACTAACATGTCGTTTAGAAAGTGAATTAAAATATCTTGGTTTTTTGGGGTGCCAAAAATTTTTTTAAATGCAATGTCATTTTTAGGATCAAGAAATTTTGTTAACATTTTAGTTGTTGCCATAGAATTATTGTTGGTCGCTTATAGTTAATTATACTTTAAGTTTTGATCTGTTTTATCAAAAATTTTATATTAAAAAATTGATAGTTTTATGATTTATATTTTTATACATATTGGTTTTTAATGCAACTAAGTTATTAGATTAATTTTTTTGAGCTTTAATTATACTTAATAAAATACATATAATAATTATTATAGATATGCTACTTAAAGTAGTAAGTATAGAAAGATGGAGCGCCATTAGCATCTTAATACCAATAAATATTAAAATTATTGCTAATCCTGGAGTTAAAAAGCTAAATTTCTTTATACCGGTAGCTAATAAGAAATATAAAGATCTAAGGCCTAAGATGGCAAAAATATTAGAAGTAATAATAATAAATGGATCCTCGGTAATAGCAAAAATTACTGGGATACTATCTGTCGCAAACACTACATCGCTAATTTCGATTAAAATCATTGCTAAAAACAAAGGAGTTATAAATAATTTACCGTGTTGTTTAAGGAAAAATTTTTCATGATGAATTTCTTTGGTGGTTCTTAGATATTTAGTGCATAAATTAATAATAAAATTATCTTTAAGATCCATAGTATGGTTATTTGGGTTATTAAATGAAATTAATATTTTGCCGCCAGAGATAATAAGTAACGCACCAAAAACACGTAAAATCCAATGGAATTTTGCAATTAAACATACTCCAGCTAATATCATAATCAATCGTAATACAATTGCACTAATTATTCCATAACTTAGAACTATTCGTTGATAATCTCTTGGTATATCAAAATATTTAAAAATTAAAGCAAATACAAAAACGTTATCTAAGGACAAAGATTTTTCTATAACATAACCAGCAAAAAATTCTAAGGATTTTTGATTGGCAATTGTGAGGTTAAATTTAATTTTTAAGTAATACCACAAAACAATATTAAAAATTAATGCTAGCAATATCCAGCTAATAGAGATCAGGCAAGCTTGTTTGAAATGTATTTTGTGTATTTTATGGCTTTCTACATATAAACTCATACATACTGCGATGAGAATGAAGATAAACGTAATTACCCATAAATACCATTCTGTTGCAATAGTCATGATTTTTTGTGCACCTCATATATATTATATTTGCAATTTTGCGTTTATTCATGTAAAAAACAGGTTTAAGTTTTATACCGTAATTATATAGGGGTGATATGTCTCGTAAAATTGGATTTTGGGCAGTGTTTGCTATTGTAACAGGTAGTCAGATTGGTTCAGGGGTCTTTATGTTACCATCAAGCTTAGCTCCTTACGGTATATTTGGATTATTCGGTTATTTAATTTCTGGTTGTGGAGCACTAGCCTTATGTTTTGTGTTTGCGTCACTTTGTAAAAAATTGCCTTATACTGGTGGACCTCATGTGTATGTGCAGCATGCTTTTGGTTCGACTATGGGATTTTTTAGTGGGTGGACTTATTGGGTAATTTCTTGGGTTAGTACTACCACGGTTATTATTACGTGCGTAGGCTGTTTGTCACCATTTTTTGTTAATTATGGTAAAGAATTTTATTTGTTTTTAGAAATTATTTTATTAATATTTATCACTATATTAAATTTAAGAGGGGTAAAAATAGCCGGTAACGCGGAACTGTTATTAACGTTATTAAAATTTATTTCACTTATAGCATTACCAGTTGTAGCTTTGTTTTATTTTGATCGACAAAATTTGGTAATAGATCAAGAAATTATTTTATCTCAATCTAATACTAATATTCTTAGTAAAGTTATATTATTGACTATGTGGGGTTTTATTGGAGTAGAAACGGCTACTACACCTGCTGATTCTGTATCCAACCCTTCAGTTACTATTCCACGAGCTATTATTTTAGGTACATTAAGTGTTTCGTTGCTTTATGTATTAAATTTTGTGGGTATTGTTGGTTCGTTGCCAGGAGCTATATTAATGCATTCTAAAGCTCCTTATGTAGATGTTGCTCAACATGTATTGGGAGGTAATTGGCATTTATTAATTTCTGTAATTACTTCTATAGTATGCATTGGCACATTAAATGCTTGGGTATTAACTAGTGGGCAAATTGCTTTAGGTTTATCTCAAGATGGATTAATGCCAAAAATTTTTGGTAAAAAAAATAATGTTGATGCTCCTGTCGTAGCTCTTATTGTTAGTAGTGTATCTATTATTCCGTTGTTATTTTTTACTTCTAGTAAAACTTTTTCTCAGCAAATATTAGCAATGGTTGATATATCAGTTACAGCATTTTTATTTGTATATTTAATTTGTTGTGTTAGTTTTTTAAAATTATTATTCCAAGAAAAAAATAATCAAATAGGCTCTTATGTCTTAGGGTTTATCGCTTTAATTTTCTGTGGGTGGATTATATACGAAACACCAATTAATACTTTATTATTATCTTGCTTATTTACGTTAAGCGGAGTGCCAATTTATTTATTTTGGTATCGTAAAAGCTGTGCGCCAAAACTATAAAATAAACTAATTAATCATGTGCATTAAGTATATATTACCCAGCATGTCCTAAATTAGCCAAACTATTTAATTTAGCTCGATTTAATAATGCTGCTTGGGCGGCTAGTACATTAGTATCTTGGCCTTGCCAAACTTTAATACAGGTTTCTTGTAAGGCTCTACCAAAAGAAAAACTTAAATGCCACGGCGCTATACCTTGTTTATTAATAGCATTTAAATTAGTAGTTGCTTGGGTTTCAGATTGTCCGCCAGATAAAAAATTAATACTAGGTACAGCGGCTGGAACCGTTCTTTTTAGAACTTGTATAGTTGCTATGGCGATATCAGTTGGGGAGTAATTTTTTTTGCAAGCTGCACCAGGCAAAACCATATTAGGTTTTAAGAGCATGTGTTCTAAAGTAACTCCATGTTTTCGTAGAGCTTTAAATACTTTTATTAAAACTTTTTCAGTAATTTTTGCACATTGTTCTAAATCGTGTTCGCCATCCATTAGTACTTCTGGTTCTACAATTGGTACTATTTCTTGAGATTGGCAAATAGCTGCATAACGAGCTAGATTTTCTGCATTTACATGAATAGCAATTTTAGATGGCCAATCTTTGTTTGGATCGATACTAATAACCGAACGCCATTTGGCAAATTTAATATCGCTTTGTTTATATTTAGCTAATCTGTCTGCCAAGCTATCTAGGCCTTTAGTTATATTTTCAGCTATTGTTACTTCATGGTTTGGATAGATTGGCATAAGCCCTTGGTCTACTTTTATGCCGGCTAATATGTCTTGATTATTAAAAATTTTAGGGATTTCTAAGTTATTGGCGGTTTTTTGATACAAGGTTTCTTCGAATAAAATTACTCCACTAATATAGTTAGATAGATCTTTAGTGGTAGCAATAAGGTTACGGTATCTAAGCCTATTGTTTTCGGTATTTTCTAAATTTATAGCCGCAAAACGCTTGCCTATGGTTCCGATACTTTCGTCTATAGCTAAAATACCCTTTTCTTTAACTACTAATTTATTTATAGTATCTTGCATAGTTTGCATAAAAAATAACTCTCCAATAAAAATAGGTGCATAATAATTACTTAATATACTAAGGTAGCTTATGGAAAAAATCTACGATCCAAAATCAATAGAAAGAAAGTGGTATAACTTTTGGGGGCGGCAAAATTGTTTTACTGTTCCAGAAGTTGCCGAGGCCTTTTGTATTATGTTGCCTCCACCCAATGTAACTGGCAATTTGCATATGGGTCATGCATTCCAACATACTATTATGGATGCTTTAATTCGATTTAATAGGATGCAGAATAAAGCTGCTTTGTGGCAGTCGGGAATGGATCATGCTGGTATTTCTACCCAAATGGTTGTTGAAAAACAATTAGCAGCACAAAATATTAAACGTACCGATCTATCTAGAGAAGAGTTTGTTGCTAAAGTATGGCAATGGAAAGAACAATCTGGAGGGGCTATTAAACAGCAAATGCAGCGGTTGGGTACTCTTATAGATTGGTCTAGAGAAAGATTTACTTTGGAACCACATTTTTGTGATACAGTCAAAAAAGTGTTTGTTCAATTACATAAAGATGGGTTAATTTACAAGGGTAAAAAATTAGTTAATTGGGATCCGATATTGCAAACCGCAATATCAGATTTAGAAGTAACTGCAGAAGAGGGTCCTGGTAATTTATGGTATATAAAATATCCATTAGTAAATGCAGAATTAACTTTAGAACAAGAAAATTATTTAACTATTGCGACTACTAGACCAGAAACTTTATTAGGTGATGTGGCTGTTTGTGTTAATCCTACCGATCCTAGATATCAGCATTTAATTGGTAAACAAGTTGTTTTGCCGATTGTTAATAAAAAGATTCCTATTATTGCAGACGATTATGCTGATCCGGCATTTGGTACTGGTTGTGTAAAAATTACGCCAGCACATGATTTTAACGATTATGCCATAGCTATGCGACATAATTTACCGTTAATTAATATTTTTACTAAGGCGATTACTTTAAACGAAAATGTTCCAACAGAATATCAAAATTTGGATAAATTAACTGCTAGAAAGAAAGTTTTAGAAGATTTAGAAGCAAAAAATTTATTATTAAAGACAGAAAATATTACTTCAACTATACCAAAATCCAGTAATACTAACGCAATTGTAGAGCCATATTTAACGGATCAGTGGTTTATAAAAATGGAAGAGTTAGCTAAACCAGCTATTTTGGCTGTAGAATCTGGTCAAGTAAAATTTGTACCTAACGATTGGGCCAATGTTTATTTTGAATGGTTAAATAATATAAAAGATTGGTGTATAAGTAGGCAATTATGGTGGGGGCATCAGATCCCTGCTTGGTATGATCAATCTGGTAATGTATATGTTGCAGAAGACGAGAAAGCTGTTAGAAAAAATTACAAATTAGCAGACGATGTTATATTAACTCAAGATCCGGATGTTTTAGATACTTGGTTTTCGGCAGCATTATGGCCATTTGTAACACTTGGTTGGCCGGAACAAACCATAGATTTACAAAAATTTTTTCCAACCGATGTATTGGTTACTGGTTTCGACATAATATTTTTCTGGGTAGCTAGAATGATTATGTTTTCGCTTAAATTTACTGGGAAAATACCGTTTCATACGGTTTATATTCATGGAATAATTCAAGATCAAGATGGACAAAAAATGTCCAAAAGCAAAGGTAATGTTATAGATCCTATAGATTTAGTAGATGGTATAGGGTTACAGGAATTATTGGTTAAACGTACTACCGGGCTAATGCAGCCACAATTAAAAAATTCTATAGAGCAAAAAACTAAGCAACAATTTCCTAATGGGATCAGTAGTTATGGTACCGATGCATTACGTTTTACTTTTTGTAATATAGCGACTCATAATAGGCATATTAAATTTGAATTGTTACGGTTAGAGGGGTGTCGTAATTTTTGTAATAAGTTATGGAATGCAGCACGTTTTGTATTGTTAAATATAGAAAATCAATCTTTTAAATTAACTGAATTATTAGATATTTATAAGCAATTGTCAGTTATTGATCAATGGATTTTATCTATATGGCAGCAATATAAAAAAAATATTATTGAGCATTTTAATAATTATAGATTTGATTTAGCTAGTAAAGAACTTTACGAGTTTATTTGGAACGAATATTGTGATTGGTATTTAGAATTAGCAAAAACATCGATTGGTCAACACACTACTAAATTAACTTTGGTTTTCGTTATGGACGAATTTTTGCGAGCGTTGCATCCTATGATGCCATATATTACTGAAGAAATTTGGCAAACATTAAAAGACTATTTAATAATGGCTAATAAATTAAATATAAATGCCTTAGTTAATAATACCTATCCTAAATATGAACAAGAATTTATAGATTATAATGCAGAGCAGTCTATGGGTTTAGTTAAAAAATTTATAATAGCTATTCGTAACATTCGTGGCACTATGAATATTAATCCTTCGGTAGTTTTGCCAATAGTTTTTATAAATAATAATTTAGGAGATTTATTAAATCATCAAAATATAATCAAAAGGCTTGCTAAAATTAATACTATAGAGATTAGTGATAAATCAAAAATAAAAGGTGCGGCTACTGCTGTAATTAATCAAACAGAAATTTGGGTGCCATTACAAGGATTAATAGATAATAAAGCTGAAACTAATAGATTACAGAAAGAAATTAGTAAACTAGAAAAACAGTTAGATGTAACTACTAATAAATTAAATAATCCAGAATATTTAAATAATGCTCCAGCAGAGATTGTTGCAAAAGAGCAGCAAAAGAGGCTAGAACTACAAGCTACTATTGACAAATTAAATGCAAGTTTGCAGATTATTTTAGAAATATAGGGTTGTTGTAATTACACGATAAATATATTTTATAGCATTTAGTATTATATCAATTCACAAAAGTACTCTAATTTATACTAGGTTTTTATATATAGGTATAAAAAGTTTAGTTATTTTATTTGGGAATATAAATAATGTCAGGGTCGTCGCCACCGCCACCAGGAGAAAAAGGATTTGTGGGGTTTTCTGCCGCCTCCGTCAGCGCTGTAGCTAAAAAAACAGCGCTAGCGTCGCCGCTGCCTACTCCTATTATTCAAAAAAACCCATCAGCTAAAATTGTCAAAGAGGATATAGTGTCTTCAAATAACAACCAAACAGACTTTAAAACAATTCTTGAAGGGATCCTTAAAGAAGATGATCCTATAAAATTATTTCAGAAACTTCTCGATATTTTGCTTAGCCAAAGTAACGATCTAGCTAAGTTTAAAGAAAATCTTTATGTGTTTCTTAATGCGACTAAGGTATTTAAAGATTTCTATACATCTACAGATTTAGCTTTTAAAGATTTTAAACATTTTGTTAATGCAAATATTAGTAATTTTGTTATAGAGAATAATTTGCGGAGACTTTCATTGGATAATCTAGTTGTTTTTATTGCAATGTTGAATGAGATACACCCTGAAGCAAAAACTATACACGAAATATCAAATGTACCGGAAATACTTTCTGTATTAGAGCAAAAATTGCGAGATCGCGTAGGGCAATCTAGAGAAGAATCTTTAAATCAAAGATATTTAGAGTGGTTAACGATTTTAGAAAATAAAACTTCAGATTTAACTATTTTAATGAAAGCCACTAGAAAAGATCCTATAAGTGTAGCAATTCTTGAATTTATAATTAAAAACAAAGATCTTTCTGAGAAAGATAAAGCAGATTTAATTGAAACTTTAAAACAACAGGTACAACCCCCCCCTGCGCCGGCACTATCATCAGCACCACCAAAAGCACCATTAAAAAAATAATCTATGTATATGAGTTTTCAGTGTTCTACAAATTAAAAGGCTGTTTGTCTGAGCCCGTAGGGCGAGTTTACAGCTTTTTAATTTTAGAATACCGAAAACTCTCACATGTGTGTTCAGTATACTATAGAATTTTCGCATTATTAGCTAAATAATCTGCTACACCTTCTGGAGAGGCGACCATAGCTTTATTACCTTTATTCCAACCAGCCGGACAAACTTCTCCATGTTGTTCATGATGTTGTAATGCATCGATTAATCTAATTAATTCGTCGATATTTCTTCCGAGTGGTAAATCGTTAATTGTTTGATGTCTTACAATTTCTTCTTTATCTATTATAAAAGCTCCCCGCAGTGCGATCCCTAATTCTGGGTGTTCTATGCCATAGGCCTGGCAAATTTTATGATTTAGATCTGAAACTAGAGTATATTCGACTTTACCAATACCGCCTAATTCTACTGGGGTGTTACGCCAGGCATTGTGAGTATATTGGGAATCTATAGAAACAGCGATAACTTCTACATTACGTTGTTTAAATTGCGCCATTCGTTTATTTAAAGCAATTAATTCGGAAGGGCAAACAAAAGTAAAATCTAGTGGATAAAAAAATAATAAACTATATTTCTTTTTAATTGCTTTGCTTAAGTTAAAGTTATTAATTATTTCTCCGTTGGATAATACTGCGCCGGAAGTAAAATCTGGTGCTTTTCTGCCTACTAAAATCATAAATAACTCCTATAAAAAATAAAAATTTTGCTTAGGTTAGTGGTATAAATTTCGATCTGCAAAAGCTAGTGTTGCCATCAAGCTGGCTCCATAAACAACAAATGGATCCTCATCGAATAAATCTTGTTGAATTACTTGAAAAATTGGATGTAATTGACCAGTTTGGGCCTTATAATCTACTAAATAAGAAAAATTATTACGTAAAAATTCGATATGATTTAAATAATCATTAGATTCGTTAAATTCTTTTATTGCTTTAGCCTTTAAATAGTTTAAACTAATTAAATCTTTATTTTTTGTGTGTATCATATACTTTATTTTATAACATTAATTTATGTTAACTAAAGATTATATTAAAACAAACGATTCATTTCAATCATTTATATATTTTTTAACTGACAGTCAAAATAGAGTTAATAATTTTTTAAAACAAACTATAGATGGTTTTATTGGTAAGTCAGATGAGTTATTTTCTGCTACTAAATATAGCTTATTGGGGGGTGGGAAAAGATTACGTCCGGCCTTAGTTTATGCTATTGGAAATTATTTTGAACTCAACGATCTAACTATTTTAAACGCTGCTGCTGCTAGTTTAGAATTAATTCATTGTTATTCTTTAATTCACGATGATTTACCGGCTATGGACAACGATGATCTGCGACGTGGTCGACCAAGTTGTCATAAAGCTTTTAGCGAAGCAACAGCTATTTTAGTTGGGGATGGTTTACAGACTTTAGCATTTCAAATTTTAGCAGATTCAGTTATTAATAAATTTGATAGTGAGACCAGATGTAATATGGTATTAAAATTAGCCAAAGCGGCTGGTTTTTCTGGGATGGTCAACGGTCAAGCTCAAGACATAGCTTATGAGAGCATAGCAATTAGAGATCCTAAAGAGTTTTCTTTGAGTAATCTAGAAAGATTGCACGCTAATAAAACAGGAGCTTTAATTGTTTGTTGTATAGAATTAGCAATTTTAGCTGCATTTGCTAACGATCATAAATTAAGCGATACAACTGTAAAACAGCAGTTATTAAATTATGGATATCATCTTGGTTTAATATTTCAAATTCAAGATGATATTTTAGATTTTGAGCAATCTACAGAAATTCTCGGTAAAACACATGGATCGGATCAAAAATTGCACAAAGCAACTTTTGTAACGATATTGGGATTAGATGGCGCTAAACAACAACTAGAACAGCATTATAACGAGGCAATATTAGCATTACAAAATTTAGCAATGTATAATAAGCCAACTAATTTATTACGGCAGTTTGCTGATGGTTTTAAAATTAGAAATTTTTGAATATTAATTTGGAGATATTTATATGATGTCTGTTTTGTTTCTTTGTTTTGTTATTTTTATTATTGTTGGGTTAACCTTAACTTTTAATATATTTTTTACTGTTGAGCAGCAATCAGCTTATATTCTTGAAAGATTTGGTAAATTTGTTCGTATATGTAGTCCAGGTTTAAATTGTAAAATTCCTTTAATCGAGCAAGTTAGTGGCAAAGTTAGTTTAAGAATTATGCAATTAGACGTTGAAATAGAAACTAAAACCGTAGATGACGTATTTGTTAAGATTGTTACTGCTGTGCAGTATAAGATTTTACCACAAAAAATTTATGAAGCTTTTTATACTTTAGACAATGCTGAGGGACAAATCCAAGCATTTGTTTTCGATGTAGTAAGAGCTAAGGTACCGAAGATTAAACTTGATGATGTATTTTCTAAAAAAGATGAAATTGCAGATGTAGTAAAAGAAGAACTTAAAGAAATGATGAATGAATTTGGGTACGATATTGTTAAGGCTTTAGTAACAGATATAAATCCTGATGCTAAAGTTAAAACTGCTATGAATGAAATAAATGAAGCCCAAAGGTTACGTATTGCTGCCATGGAGCGTGGTGAAGCAGAAAAAATTTTGAAAGTAAAGCAAGCAGAAGCTGAAGCAGAAAGTAAAATTTTACAAGGCAAAGGTGTTTCTGGACAAAGAAGAGCCATAATAGATGGGCTTAAAGATTCTTTAAGTGATTTTCAGGAAACAGTTCATGGCGCTAGCGCTATAGATGTAATGAGTTTAATTTTAATGGTGCAATACTTTGATACTCTTAAAGACATGGGTATGCATGGTAAAATGAGTACGATTTTATTACCTCATTCACCATCATCGTTGACAGACTTATATCAGCAAATAAGAAATGCAGTTATTACGGGTGGACAGGTTAACAGTTCTTTGCAAACTTAATAACTTATTTGTTTAATAAATTTTGTGATAGGTCTTGGCGTTCTAAATTTTATATAGTATGTTATAAGCTAATTTTAAGTAAGTAGGTGTTAAAATGAGCTTCAAACATGGTTATTTAAATTACTTATATGCTTATTATATAAATAACTTTAAGAATAAGAACAAGAAAAAAATTAATAATACTAACTCTGTCAAAGAAATTTTAGTTAACAAAACTAAAATGAAGCCATGGTTTTTTAAGCTATTATCGTCAGTAGAGTTGCAATATATAGTTGATTTTTTATTAGACGATGAAGAACAGCTAGAAATATTTTTAAAAATTTTAATGAGAAGGCTACGCAGGCGTTATAAAAAATTCTTATTACAAATATTAGAGGAAGAATTAGAGCAAGAATTAAAACAAGGATTAGGTAAAAAATAAATTAATCTTTAAAGGTTTATTTATAAATTCAATATTATTATTGGTATTATGGATATAATGTGTATGTAATGTTTCCATAACAAGTTCCTTAGGTAATTTACTTAAATTTGTAATTTGTATTGTGTGGTTTTCTTGTTGTAGTAGCCTATTCCAGCATAATAAAAAAGTTTTAGCTTCTCTTCTATCAGCAGCAGCTTGTTTATTATTAGTAATTATCATTTGTTTTAACTGGCTACTTTGTTGTTCAAGATTATTATGACTTAGTTGTAGTTCTTTTAAGTTATGCCATTTTATTATGGCGTTACCCAACCAAGCTAATGGTTTATGGGCATTTAAAGTTAAAAGTTTATTAGCCCTTAAGTCAAGAATTTGTAAATAATGGTACTGTGATATTGTGGTAGTTAAGATTTGAAATCTGTTTGCGTCTAAATCACCCAAATTATTGCCAATAAGATCCAGTCTTTCTAATCTAGCGCAAAGAGGCAGGACGTTACCTAACATTTGTAGTCTAGCTATCTCTAAAGTACCTAGATCATTAGATCTAAGTATTAGTGTTTTTAAATTATAGCATTCTGATAGTGTATTCCCCAAAACTTGAATACTTGCCGAGTTTAAAATATTTAAATGGTTATACCCTAGGTTTAAGATTTGTAGATTATGAAATTGTGAAAATAAACTACATAAAACATGGAAGCGTTCTGTATTATTTAAAGATCCAAGGTCGTTATACGCTAAGTTAAGTGCGTACAAATTACGGCAAAGTGTTAATGCTTTACAAAAAGCTTTTAAGTTTACATAGTCTAAATTAGATAAATTATTATCGCTTAGATCAAGTATTTGTAAATGGCATCGTGATAATGCGTTGCCTAAAGCCATAAAATAAGCTGGATTACTTAAATTTCCAAGATAGTTTTTAGCTAAGTTAAGCTCTGTTAAAGCAACGCAATGTAACAACCCATTACTTAAAGTCTGGAAACAGATTAGATCTAAAGAGTTAAGATAGTTATCTTGTAAATTAATATTAGTTAACTGGTGGCATTGTAATAAAGCATCTACTAAAGCTTGGGTACAGCGTATATTTAAGTTATAAAGTTCGTTATGTTCAAGGTTTAGGATCTGTAAATTGTGGCATTGCGATAGTAAGTAACCTAAAGCTTGAAAATGGGCTACATCTGTAGTACCAAGGCTATTATTTTTTAGATTGAGTTCTTTTAAATTATTGCATTTAGATAGTGTTTTACCCAAAGCTTGTAATTTTGCTGTACATAAAGTACCAAGATTATTATCACATAGATTAAGTACTTGAAAACTATTAAGTTGACGAGCCGATAGTTTAAGAAATTTGTTTAATTTCATAATAATTAGATTATACGATGATTTAAATATTTGCTTGGGCGTTTTGAGCTTTTGTATACAAAAGCTGGATATCAGTTAGTTTAAAATCTGGAGCATGTTGTTTCAGTATATCTAAAAAATCTATGGCTTTTTTATATTGTTGTAAATTAAAACTAGCTGTTGCTTTAATTAATAGGAAAGAAGGATCGTTGCTATAATGAGTATTATTAAATTTATTGGTAAGCAGATCTAAAGCTTCTTGATTTAATCTGTTGTCGACATAATATTGTGCAAGATTTTGAAAATTTTGCACAGTAGGGATTTTTTCTACTAAATTTCTTAATGCAACAAGTTCTCTTGATGGATCTATAGTTTTAATTATCTTCTTTTTAAGATGTTTACCAGTAATAGAGCTAGTAAATTGTGGTACAATCTCTGTAATAATATATATCAAACACCCAAGTACTGGGAATATTAAAATTATCATTATCCACCAACGATCTGCGCCACGTCTAAATGCATGATATACACATAAAAATTGTAAAAATATAATTATCGTTGGGATTAACATATAATATCAGCCATAGTTTAATTTTGGGTTGGTTTTATTTCTGTATATTTAACATAATTTATATAATTTGGCTAGTTAAATTTATCTGTCAATTTAATTGAGTTTAACCTAATAATTTTCGTGCTTTTTTTAGTTTTTGTTCGTAGTCTTGTAGATCTCCTACGAATGGCTCTACTGTGCCATTATGTACCCACCATAATTCATCTGCGGTATTCATAATTAATTGTCGATCATGCGATACTTGTACCATTGCTCCAGAAAATGATTGTAAGGCTAACGCTAAAGCTTGACGCATTTCTAAATCTAAATGATTGGTTGGTTCATCTAATAACAGTAAATGCGGTTTTTGCCAAACAATCCAAGCTAGTGCTAGTCTTGCTCGTTCTCCCCCAGATAAAGAAGATATTTTTTGTAAAGCGCGTTCGTCACTAAAAGCAAAACGTCCTAAATAAGTACGAATTTCTTTTTGAGTTGCATTAGTTGCGAGTTTTTCGAACCAATGAAATGGTGTTTCTTGGGTTGGGAAAGTTTCTGCTTGTTCTTGAGCAAAATAGCCAATTTTTAAACCAGGACCAATTTGTCTAGTACCTTTTTGTGGGGAGTGACTGCCAGCTAATAATTTCATTAATGTAGACTTACCAGCGCCGTTTAATCCTAATAATGCAATGCGTGATCCTGGGCGAATAGAAAAATTTAATTTTTTAAAAATTACGGTAGATTTGGCTTCAGGATAAGCAAATTCTATATTTTCTAAATTTAATAATGGATTTGGACAATGTTCTACATTGGTAAATTCAAATTGAAAGGCGGATTGTTCTTGTACTGCTGCAAGATCTGGTAATCTTTCTAAAGCTTTAATACGAGATTGAGCTTGTTTAGCTTTAGAAGCTTTAGCACGAAATCTATCAATAAAATTTTGTAAATGAGCACGAGTTTTTTGTTGTTTTAGGTACATTGCTTGTTGTAAAGCTAATGTTGCTGATTTTTGAGCTATATATGAAGAATAATTACCTTTGTATACGGTAAATTGTTTGTTTTCAACTAATAAAATATTTTCTGGGACAGCGTCTAAAAATGCCGCATCGTGAGTAATAACTAATACAGTAGCATGACAATTTTTGATCCATTCCTCTAACCATACTATAGCGTCTAAATCTAAATGGTTAGTTGGTTCGTCAAGTAAAAATAAATCAGCTCTAGCCATTAACGTTTTAGCTACATTTAATCTCATACGCCAGCCACCAGAGAAGCTACTAATAGCTTGTTGCATTGATGGATCCGAAAATCCTAATCCCTTCAATAGATTAGCTGCCTTGGCTGGTATGCGGTATCCGTCTATTAAATGTAATTGATCATGGGCTTGTAATACAGAAGAGTGATCATCGTTTTGTTCAGCAATCATTAATTTATTTTGAATAGTTAAGTATTCGTTATCCCCAGATAAAACATAATCTAAAGCAGTGATACTACCTTCTGGTAAGCTTTGGGGTATATGAGCAATTCTCCAAGATTTAGGTGTCTGACAATGTCCTTTATCAGGTAACAATTCGTTTCTTAGTAAGGCAAATAAAGTGCTTTTCCCAGCTCCGTTTTTACCAATTACCCCGACTTTTTGCCCAGGGAAAATAGTAAAGCAAGCTTTTTCAAAAATACATCTTGTTCCTAAAAATAGAGTTAAATTGTCTAGTTGAATCATTAATTCTCTTTATATAATAAATTAAACGGATACTATAATATTTTTATCACCATAAAACACTAAAAGGTGCTATTATTTACTTGTGTTTTTTTTATATAGAGGTTAACGTATTTATTTTTAAATTTACAGAAAATTTTATAAAAGATTTTATAGGGAACTTATATGTTCGATTCATTACGAGGATTATTTAGTAACGATTTATCTATCGATTTGGGTACCGCAAATACACTTATATGTATGCGTGGAGAAGGTATAGTATTAGATGAGCCATCAGTAGTAGCTATTCGTCAAGAGCGTGGAGCTGGAGGACAAAAAGTAGTGGCTGCAGTTGGTTGGGAAGCTAAAAGAATGTTAGGTAGAACTCCAGGGAATATAACTGCCATACGGCCTTTAAGAGAAGGCGTAATCTCTGATTTTTATGTTGCAGAAAAAATGTTACAGCATTTTATTCATAAAGTTCATAAAAATAGATTTTTTCGTCCTAGTCCAAGAGTATTAATTTGTGTACCATGTGGCGCAACCCAGGTAGAAAGACGGGCTATTAGAGAGTCAGCTTTAGGAGCTGGTGCTAGGGAGGTGTACTTAATCGAAGAACCAATGGCTGCAGCTATCGGTTCTGGAATGCCGGTTGAACAAGCCAGTGGTTCAATGGTAGTAGATATTGGTGGCGGTACTACAGAAGTAGCTATAATTTCTTTAAGTGGGGTTGTATATTCTGCATCTGCTAGAATAGGTGGGGATAAATTTGATGACAGTATCGTCAATTATGTTAGAAGAAATTATGGTGTTTTAATAGGTGAGTCAACCGCAGAAAGAATTAAACAAGAAATTGGTACTGCATATCGGAGTAATGAAGTAAAAGAAATAGAAGTAAGAGGAAGGAATCTGTCAGAGGGCGTGCCACGTAGTTTTGTATTAAATAACAACGAAATTTCAGAAGCTATTCAAGAACCATTATCTGGTATAGTTGAAGCGGTATTATTGGCTTTAGAAAAAGCCCCACCAGAATTAGCTGCTGATATAGCCGAAAAAGGTTTAGTATTAACTGGGGGCGGTGCTTTATTAAGAGATATAGATAAATTATTAATGGAAGAAACCGGTTTGCCAGTAATTGTTGCTGATGATCCTTTAACTTGTGTAGCACGAGGTGGCGGTAAAGCATTAGAGATGATGGATTTAGGCGGAGATTTGTTATCTACAGAGTAAACCCAATTTTTTCTAACCAGCCACCAAGATTATTGCAGTTTATGGTGGTATTAGTAATAGCAATATTTTGCATTAGTCTAGATTATCGTTATAAATCTTTTGTGGTATTTAAAAAACTATTTGTTGCCCCTAGAACTTGTATGCTTCAAGCAGTAAATTTTCCTTTTGAAGTATTTCGTAACGTAGCTAAAAATTTTATTGCGCATAATAATTTATTACAAGAAAATATATATTTAAGACAATTAAATAAATTTCAATCCGCTAATTTGCAGGTTTTACGTACATTAGAATTAGAGAATATTAGATTAAAAAATCTTTTACAATTCAGTGAACAACAAAAACAAGTATTAAGTTTGGCTAGCGTTATAGATGTAAGTACAGATCCATTTAAACATCAAATTGTTTTAAATAAAGGGTTAAAACATGGGGTATATGTTGGACAACCTATTATAAATGCTAATGGAGTCTTGGGCAGCATAGTATCTGTGGAAAAAACTACTAGTATTGCTATGTTAATTACAGATATTAATTATGGGGTACCAGTTTTAAATATTAGGAATGGTTTTCGTGCTATAGCGTTGGGAACTGGTAATCCTACAGAGTTAATTTTACAACATGTACCTCATACCGCAGATATACAGGAAGACGATGTTTTTGTGACTTCTGGGATTGGAGGTAAATATCCACCAGGCTATAAAGTTGGAATAGTAAAAAAGGTACAACATGAAATAAATTTTCCATTTGCGGAAATATTATTGAGATTAGAAACCCAAGTAGATAGTAGTCAAGAAGTATTATTAGTGTATGGTAATGTTAAATGAGTTATTGGAGAAATTATTTAACAAAAGGTTTTAGCACAATTGTTATTTTGTTGGTTACTTTTGTAATAGCATTATTATTAAGTATATTACCATTGCCATATCAATTAAAATGGTTCATGCCAAATTGGTTAGCTCTAGTTTTAATTTATTGGATTATTTTTATTCCTAAATTAATAGGAGTGGTTTTTACTTTTGTATTAGGGATAGTTATTGATTTGTTATTAGGGAATTTGTTGGGAACGACCAGCTTATATTTAGTACCGGTTGCGTTTTTTGCAGATTTATTATGCTATAGATTTAGATCTTTTAATATATGGCAACAATTTTTAATGATAACCGTACTTATAGGTATTAGTCAATTAATAAGGTTTTGGATTCAAATATATATTCATCACCCACCCAATAGCATAATATATTGGGCTAGCGTTCCAACGAGTACTTTAACTTGGCCATTAGTATGTGCTTGGGTACATTTATTCCATAAAGTGATTAAATTTTGTTAAGTAATAAATTAGATCAAAAATCAATAATATTAAAAATATGTTTGTGTTTAATATTATTGTTAGTTTTTAGTGTTTGTGTAAATAAAATATATAATAAATATCAAGCAATTATTAATATTACAGCAGAAGATTTGTCTAATTGGTTAAATAAAAACAAT